>DASTNM010000627.1:0-4725 GCA_035762745.1 Candidatus Polarisedimenticolia bacterium | reverse complement strand
CACCGGGCCGGCCGGTTTGCGGGAGACCTCAGGCAATTGCCCGCGCTCCCTCAGCTCCCCCCCGCGCAAAGAAGACAGCGCCCGGAGCTCGAGGATCCCCCCTTATCGTCTGCCGCGGGCGGTCCCGACCTTGCTCTCCAGCCACCCGGACCGGCCGCCCCGACTCCCTTACCCTCCGCCTCGTTCGCCGGCCTCGACTTCGCCAATTGGGGCGACGGCTGGCCACCCGACACAGTAGGCGATGTCGGGCCAACTTATTTTATCCAAGCGGTAAATACGTCGATCGGCATCTTCCGCAAATCCGATGGCCTCCGCGTCGCGGCCTTCAGTTTCAACAGCCTCATGAGCCAGGGGCACTTCGGCTCTCCGTGCGACAACAAGAACTTAGGCGACGTGACCGTCGTCTACGACGCGGCAGCCGATCGCTGGTTCATCTCCGACTTCGCCTTTGCCCTCGACGCCAACAGCGTCCCGGTGGCCCCTTACTACCAGTGCTTCGCGGTCTCCCGCAGCGGCGACCCGGTCAGCGGAGGCTGGAACTTCTACTCGCTCCAAACATCCGACCTGTTCCCCGACTACCCGAAGATCGGCATCTGGCCCGATGGTCTCTACCTGACGGCGAACATGTTCCTGTCGACCACCTTCAAGAACACGCGGGTCTGGGCGCTCAACAAGGATCAGATGGAGGCGGGTGTCGCCGCCAGCGCGCAGATGTTCAACCTGCCGGGGAGGATCTCGAGCTCCGACGTCTACACCACCCTGCCGAGCACCTATCATCCCGCCACGGGGACGCCCCCGGCGGGCCGGGAGAATCTGCTGGCATCGATCTGGTCGGCGAAGGTGGCGCGGGTCTGGAAGCTTCACGTGGACTGGACCAACCCGGTCAACTCGACATTGGCAGGCCCCTCGAACGTCGCTCTCTCCACCTGGGGGGTGGCGCCGGCCAGCGTCCCGGCGAAGGATGGGAACAACCTGGACACCCTCTTTGAGCGGTTGATGATGCAGAACCAGTACACCAACCTGCGAGGCACCGAGTCGATCTGGCTGACGCAGACCGTTGCCGCGACCACGATCAACAACGCCGCCGTCCGCTGGTACCAGCTCGATGTGACCGGTGGGACGGTCATCACATCCGGTCCGCTTCAGCAAAGCACCTTCGACAACGGCAACGACGGCCTGAGCCGGTTCATGCCGAGCCTGGCGGTGGACAAGAACCTCGACATGGGGATCGGCTACAGCGTGTCGAGCTCGACCCTGTTCCCGGCCATCCGCTACGCCGGGCGTCTTGCGAGCGATCCGCCCGGCACCCTGGGCCAGAGCGAGACCTCGCTCATCGAGGGGAGCGCCTCGCAGTGCTGCACCTTCTCCGACGGCTCGAGCAACAGCCGCTGGGGCGACTACAGCGCCATGGTCCTGGATCCGGACGGCTGCACCTTCTGGTACACGAACGAATATTACGCGGCGCCCCAGCCGGTGACTCTCTCCCAGGACCAGTGGCTGACACGCATCGGCTCCTTCCATTTCGCCGGGTGCTTCGCTCCGGGGAAATTGCAGGGAACGGTGATCAATGCAACCACGGGGAGCCCGATCGGCGGCGCGATCGTGACCGCGGGCACCAACACGACCGCGACCGACGGCAGCGGGTTCTACCTCTTTTCGGGCCTCGATGCCACCGCGTACACCGTCACGGCCACCGCTCCCGGGTTCAGCGGCGCCCCCGTCGTTGTGACCGTGCCGAGCGGCGGAACGGCCGTTCAGGACTTCGCCCTCTCACCCAACCTCTCCGGCTGCCTGACCGATACGTCGCAGGGCGACTTCCAGGCCGGAGCGGCGGCCGGCCTGGATCTGACCACCCACCCCGGTGACGTGAGTCTCGCGCTCGCCGGCTCGGCCGGGATCGATCAGCAGCAGACGACCACCGTCTCCTTCGGATTGGGCACGACGGCGACGACCTGGTCCGGCCAGGGGTTCGTGCCGGCTGTCGGCGGAGCGCTGACCAGCCTGGATCTGCAGATCTTCCTCAGCAGCGGGACGGCGGGACCAGTCACGGTCGAGATCCGGAACAACAGCGGGGGCGTTCCCGGCAGCACGGTCCTGGCCACCGGCTCGACCCCGACCGTCACGAGCGGCGCGGGGACGCCGGTCACCGTCAACTTCAGCCCTGCCGCGACCCTGACCGCCGGGACGACCTATCATTTCATCCTCAAGGCGAGCAGCGCCGGAACCTACGGAGCGGTCATCGCCTGCAAGCTCAGCCCCGGCTGCAATCTCTACACGGGCGGCAGCGCCGAGAGCTCGACGAACAGCGGCGGCTCGTGGAGCGCCCAGCCCACCGACCTCTACTTCATTACCCACATGTCGCCGGTCAACTTCGTCACCTCCGGCAATCTGGTCTCCTCGCTCAAGGACGCCAATCCTGCGCCGAGCGTCACGCCGCACTGGACCGCGCTCTCGTTCACGGCCACGGCTCCCGCCGGAACGACGGTGAGGTTTCAGGCCGCGGGGAGCGACAATCCCTCCGGGCCGTTCAACTTCGTCGGGCCCGACGGGACCGGCGCCACCTTCTTCACGACCAGCGGCGCCTCCCTGAGCCGGTTCGACGGCAACCGGTACCTGAAGTACGAGGCGTTCCTGGCCACGACCGATACCACCAGGACCCCGACGCTGAGCGACGTCACCCTGTGCTACGCCAACGGCTGCACCGGCGCGCCCGACGGGACGGCGTGCGATGACGGCAACCCCTGCACGACGGGAGAAGTCTGCAGCGGCGGTGCCTGCGGCGGCGGAATCCTGGTCGCGCCGCCCGAAGTGAACGACAGCGTCAGAGTGGGGGATGGGGGATCGTCTTCGACGATCACCTGGAACGACCTGCCGGGGATCTTCAACGTCTATCACGGCTCCAGGGCCCAGGGTGACCCCTGGGCGTACAGCCAGACCTGCCTGGCCGCGTCGATCCCGGTGATGAACGCTTCGGACACCACCACCCTGCCCGTCTCGACGCTCTTCTTCTACCTGGTGACCCGCGTCGACGCCTGCGGTGAATCGATTCCCGGCAGGGACTCCGCCGGCCAGCCGATTCCGAACAGCTTCCCCTGTCCCTGAGCCGCGCGAGCAGCTCGGCGCGCAAATTAAGCGCGCGCCTGCCTCAGAATCCGCATCTTCTGTAGGATTCGGCGCAAGAAATTTCACCAACTCACCGACCCGGGAACCTAAGGCCACGCTCACTCCATCTTCCTGAAAGGAATCGGCGAGTGCGCGAGTGTCTCCCCGCTCTATCAAGCCCGGCACGTCGCTTGCACAACACGCAACACAATCAGCGTCAGAGCGACGTCGCAACTCTGTCCCGCTCGCCGGGACGAGTCGTAGAAAAGGAGATCACTGATGACGAAGAAGAGCCCGCTGCTCCTGCTTGCGGCGACGGCAGTGGCCCTCCTGCACGCCACCTGGGTCCGGGCCGATGGAGACGACCAGATCCCGCTCTCGCCGACGGCCATCCCGCAGTTCGTGGATCCGTTGCCCGACCTGGCCGTTGTCGACGGCACACAGCCGATCACCCTGACGATGTGCGAATTCAAGGCGAACGTGCTGCCCACGGGCACCTTCGCGCCGGGGATCGCGCCGGAGACCTGGGTGTGGGGATATATCGTCGGGACGGAGTGCCCGTCGACGACCCGGAACACCTATCTTGGGCCGGTGATTGTCGCCCGGCGGGGCGTACCGACCCGGATGACATTCATCAACAACCTCGGGTACGCCTCCACCACCCACGTCCTGGCCTACAAGAACTCCACCGATCAGACGGTCCACTGGGCCGACCCGCTCAACAAGGGGCAGAACGCCTGCAACGAGGAGACGATGCTGAACGAGGGGATGCCTCCGATGGGAGAGTGCGCCGAGAACTACAGCGGCCCGATCCCGGCGGTGGTCCACCTGCACGGCGGAGATGTGCCGCCCCAGCTCGACGGCGGCCCCGACGCCTGGTTCACCAGCGACGGACTGTACCAGGGACACGGCTACTACAGCTTTCCGGGGACCGGAGGCCCCGGATCCAACATGGCGGTCTATCGCTACCCGAACGAGCAGGAGCCGGCCCCCATCTGGTTCCACGACCACGCCCTGGGCGCGACGCGTCTGAACGTCTACGCCGGACTCGCCGGGGGATACCTGATCACCGATCCATCCGACGCTTCGATCCCCTCGAACCTGCCAGGGCCCATTCCGCTGATCGTTCAGGACCGCATGTTCGACAAGCAGGGACAGCACTACTTTCCGGCGGGGAATCCGTTCACCCCCAATCCCGATCATCCCTACTGGGTCCCGGAGTTCACGGGGGACACCGTGGCGGTGAACGGCCATGTGTGGCCCTATCTCAACGTGGAGCCGAAGCGATATCGCTTCCTGTTCGTGAACGGCTCCAATGCGCGGACCTACGAGATGTTCCTGACGAACCAGGCGACCAAGACCAAAGGGCCGGTCCTCTGGCAGATTGGCACCGACGGGGGATACCTCGACCTCCCGGTCAAGATCGACCCCAACGCCCCGGGCAATCAGCTGCAGAAGCTCACGATGATGCCGGGCGAGCGGGCCGACGTGATCGTCGACTTCGCGGGCCTGGCGCCGGGGACGAACCTGATCCTGCGCAACGTGGCCAAGACCCCGTATCCGGCGGGCGACACGGTCGACGGGCGGACCCTTGGCCGGATCATGCAGTTCCGGGTGGTTGCC
>DASTNM010000626.1:0-6740 GCA_035762745.1 Candidatus Polarisedimenticolia bacterium | reverse complement strand
GGCGTCACATCCGGGTCGACGATCAGGCTCCAATCGGCGGGGCGTGGCGCCCGGCTCGCCTGGGGGCTCTGCAGCGCCGGCGCCTGCTGCCCCTCCGGGGCCGGCTCGACGCGGCAGCAGCCGGCGGCCCGCATCCCCTCGTCGCAGTGCGACGCGGGATCGCAACAGGGCATCGTCTCGGCCCGGGCCGGCGGGCAGAAGGGCGCCACTCCCAGGAGAGCGAACAAGGCGCCGACCACCAGGATCGTGATCGCCGGACGGAGTTTGAGCATAGGGTGAATATACACAGGACTCGGGGACCTGGCAAGGAGGGGCTGACCGCGACGGGAACCCCGAGTTGCGGTCCCCGATGAGTGCAGGGCGGTGTAGACTCTCCGCCAACTGGGTGGAGGGATGGGTTGGCCCGTGTCCTGCTGTAGCGGCGCTCCAACCGTCCCGCCTAGCGCGCCACTCTGCCGGGAGACTGTTCGATGAAGCGCAAAGAGCTTGGAAAGATCGCCGTGCTGGGGGCCGGGAAGATCGGCGAGAGCCTGATCGGCGGCCTCATCGAGGCGCGGCTGGTGACGCGCGAGCAGATCGTGGCGACCGCCCGGCATCGCGAGCGTCTCGACCTTCTGGAGAAACGCTTCGGGATCGCCACAAGCCTGCGCAACGACCAGGCGGTGCGCGGGGCCTCGGTGATCATCCTGGCGGTCAAGCCGCAGGCGATGGGGGAGGTCCTGAAGGATGTCCGGCGCCGGGTCACCAGGAACCAGCTCATCGTTTCGGTGGCCGCCTCGGTCGGCACGTCGTTCATCGAGAAGGGGCTTGGGGTGGCGGCTCCCGTGGTGCGCGCCATGCCGAACACCCCCTGCCTGATCCGCAAGGGGATGACCGCCCTGTCACGCGGCCGCCATGCCGAGGAGCGGCACCTCGAGATCGCCTGGCAGATCTTCGCGCCTCTGGGGAGCTGCCTCGTTCTCGAGGAGCGGCACATGGACGCCGTCACCGGCCTGTCCGCCTCCGGTCCCGCCTACATCTACGTCGTCATCGAGTCGTTGGCGGAGGGGGGCGTCAAGGTGGGGCTGCCACGGGACGTCGCCACGCAGCTGGCGGCCCAGATGGTCCTCGGATCGGCGGCGATGGTCCTGGAGTCGGGAGAGCACCCGGCCAAGCTGAAGGACGTCGTGACGACGCCCGCCGGCTGCACCATCGACGGCCTCCTCGAGCTCGAGGAAGGCGGGCTGCGCGTGACGCTCATCAAGGCCGTGGTGCGGGCGACCAGGCGCGCCTCCGAGCTGATCCACGGATAACGGATCCGACGGTAGTTGCGGCTTGCGGGCGCCAACGCCGTCGGTTTCTGATATCCTCTAGCCCCTCCCGAATCCGCGGAGGCCGGGGGCGGGTCGGAATCCCCGCGTCCGGGTTGGGTGCCGGTGTCGGCCGGCGTGTTCGGTAGGCGTGAACGAAGGTCCCGTTGACACCCCGTTACGAAGGAGGAGAGGTAGACCCGCTATGATGAAGAGATCCTGGATCGTCGTCACCCTCGTTGCGCTGGTCATGGTGGTCGCCGTCGGCTGCGCCAAGGCGCCGCAGGACGACATCAACGCCGCCCAGGCCGAGATGGACAAGGCCAAGCAGGCCCAGGCGGAGAGCTGGGCCGCGACTGAGTTCGCGGCCGCGAGCGAAGCGATGAACGCCGCCCAGGCGGAGATCACCGCGCAGAACGAGAAATTCATGAAGAACTACGACAAGGCGAAGGAGCTGCTGGCCAAGGCAAAGGAGGACGCGGCGAAGGCCGCCGAGGCCGCGGTCGCCAACAAGGAGCAGACCAAGAAGGACGCCGAGGCGGCGATCGCCGCGGCGGACACCGCCGTGCAGACCGCCGAGGCAAGCCTGAAGACCGCTCCGGTGACCAAGGACTCCAAGGCCGACATCACCCTGATGAAGGGCGACCTTGCGACGCTGCGCGGTTCGCTCGATCAGGCCCGCCAGTCATTCTCGTCCGAGGATTACAAGAAGGCCCTCGAGAGCGCCACGTCGGTGAAGGACAAGGCGACGTCGATCACCGATCAGGTCGAGGAAGCCAAGAAGAAGAGGGCGGCCCACGCCGTTCCGAAGAAGAAGTAGCCCGGCGTCCCCAATGAACCCGGCCCGCCGACGGCGGGCCGGGTTTCTCATTCTCGGCTCCTCCCTGCGCCCCGTGTCCCCCGTCGTCGCACCGCGCGCGGCCCTCTTGATCGTCGTGACGCTGCCGCCTCTCCTGGGCTGCGGCGGCCCGCCGCGCCAGATCCTCGAGGGGGCGGCCCAGGCGATGCGCCACTCCTCCGAGGTCGACGGCGTGACCCGTGCTCCGGAGATCTGCTCCGCCGCCCAGGCGGCTCTGGCCCGCGCCGAGGCCGAGGTTCGGGTGCAGGACAGGCGCTCCTTCCTGTCGCGCGACTACAGCGAGGCGGAGGACCTCGCCGCCCTGGCCCTGAGATCGGCGCAGAGCTGCGACCTGCACGCCCGGATCGTGCGCAACCAGGCGCGCTCGCGGGCCGAGATCGCACTGACCGATCTGGAGGGATCGATCGGGCGCGTCAGGGCCCTGGCGCGGCACATCCCCGACGACGAGGGGATCAGGAGCGACCTCACGGCCGTCGAGGTCACGCTGGGGGAGGGGCGCGGCGGCTTCGAGCACGGGCAGTTCGAGAGGGCCGCGGAGGCGGCGGGGCGCGGCCGGGAGCAGGTCGCCCACGTGGTCGCCGAGATCAACCGCTTCGTCGATCGCTTCCAGGCCAGCCCACGCCGCGCGATCTGGAGACGCTGGGTGCTCGAGACGCTGCGCGACAGTGCGCGCGCGCGGACGCCGGTGATCCTGGTCGACAAGCTCCGCCGCCAGCTCCTGCTGATGCAGGGACCCGAGGAGATCACCTCCTACATGGTCGACCTCGGAACCGGAGGGATCGACTCGAAGACGCGCGCCGGTGACGAGGCGACCCCGGAGGGGCGCTACCGGGTGACCCAGGTGCGGGACGTGGGGCAGACGCGGTACTACCGCGCCTTGATGCTCGACTACCCCAACGAGGAGGACCGGCTGCGCTTCCGCAACCTGCGCCGCTCGGGCAAGGTTCCGCGAGGGCAGGGGATCGGCGGCGACATCGAGATCCACGGCCAGGGGGGGCGCGGGCAGGACTGGACCCAGGGGTGCGTCGCCCTCGACAACGACGACATGGATGACCTGGTCCCGCGGGTCGCGGTGGGGACCCAGGTGACGATCGTGGGGACGATCCCCGACGGGACGATCCCGTGACCTCATCCCGCCGCCTGGCGATGGTCACTGCCGCCTTCGGGATGCTCGTCATCCTGGTCGTTCTGCGGGCCTGTCTCCAGGAGGCCCCCCCCGCGACACCACCGCCCGACCGGACTCCCCTCGGCGCCTCGGAAACGCGCGAGATGCAGGGGCTCGCCCGGCGCGCCGAGGCGCTGCAGTCGCGGCTGGATGGCCTGCGGCCGGGTGGCACCTACATCGTCATCGATACGGGTCGAAACCTACTGACGCTCTTCGACGGCGGCCGGCCGATCCTGACGGCGATCTGCTCGACGGGCAGCGGCCGCGCCCTCTCCGACCCGGTGCGGCGGAGACTCTGGGTCTTCGACACCCCCCGCGGCGAGCTGTACATCAGGAACAAGTACCCCGACCCGGTCTGGATCAAGCCCGACTGGGCCTTCCTGGAGATCGGAGAACCGATCCCGCGAAGTCTCGCGGAGCGTCTGGCGCCGGCCGAGCTCGGCGCCTACGCCATGGATCTCGGCAACGGCTACCTGATCCACGGCACGCTCTACACGCGGGCGCTCGGACTCAGCATCACGCACGGCTGCGTGCGGCTCGGGGACCGGGATCTGGAGACGGTCTATCGGAAGGTCAGGATCGGGACACCGGTCTACATCTACTGAGGCGAGGTGGCGGGTGGTGATGACGGCAGCGGAGAGGATGCCTGGGATCAAGCGGCCGGGGCGCGAGGGGCACGAAGCGCGGCGTCGCACGAGCGCAACCCTGGCGGCGGTGGCGATCCTCGCGCTGCTGTCGGGAGCGGCCTCGGCGCGTTCGAACGCGAAGCCGGCGGCCGGCGCCGGAGCGCGGTCGCATGCCCCCACCCGCGCCGACCTGGAGGCGCTCAGGCGCCACGTCTCACTGCTGGAGGCGGAGCTGTCCCTGGCCTCGACGCGATGGCCGTTCGTGGTTCTCGATCTCGAGACGCGCACGCTCTCCTACCGGTTGATGGGGATGACGGTGCGGGAGGTGCCGATCGACAAGGTCGAGGCGCGGGGGCTCCGGGCCGTCGTCGTGGGAAAGGAGCCCGACCCGGCGGCCGTGGCCGGGATCTTCAGCGTCGCCGAGAAGGAAAAGGACCCGCGACTCTCGCCTCTGACCCCGGAGCAGATCGAGGCGGGGGCCGCCGACGAGAACGCGGCCGACGCGCTGCCGCCCGAGACGCCGGCGATCTATTCATTGCAGTTCAAGCAGGCCGTCGTCATCCAGGTGAACGGCACGAAAACAGGCACAGGCGTCGGTGCTCTTCTCGGCCCGTTCGGGAGGTGGTGGCGATCACTCTGGACGCCGGGTCCACGGTCGGGGGAGAAGGAGGCGGCGCTGCGGGTCACGCTCGTGATCGAAGACGAGACGGCGCGCCAGCTCTACCGTGCGCTGATCCCCGGCGAGCGGTTCGTCCTGGTTCCACCGGCTGGTCTTCTGCTCCCGGCCTCGGGCCAGGAGCCGCCGCGCAGCATCCGGCCTCCGAGGGCCGCTCCGGTGCCCGCGCCAACCGCGCCACCGGCTCCGGCTCCGGGCGTTCCATTCCAGATCCCGCCGCCGGTCGAAGGGGCCGGGCAGCCGGCCGCGGGCGAGCCGGTGGAGCCGAGACCCGTCCCCGGGTCGCCGGATGGCGTCACACCGCCACCGGCCCCAGGCGCCCCCGACCAGACACCGCCACAGGATCGGGAGACGCCGCCGGGCGACCCGCCCCCACCCTCCGCCACCCCCTCCACCCAGCCGGCCTCCCCTCCGCGCTAGGGTCCCGTCCGGGATATCGCCATGCCGGCGCGCCGCTTGATTTCGAGGGTGTGCAGGGCCATCTTTGCCGGGCCGCAAGGCGCCACGTCGGGGAGAGGGGATGACAGGCTCGGCTTCAAGGCTCCGGGACGACCTGCTGGCGGTCATGGACCGCAAGAACCACTGGGCCTGGCCGCACTTCAACGAGGGGAAGGCCACACGGCCGCAGCTCCTGCTCCACTTCCAGCAGGAGTTCGAGGTCTACGTGCGCGACTTCCCGGTCCTTCTGAGCCGGGTGCATTCACGCTGCCCCCATCCCGAGGTGCGGCAGGATCTCTCTGAGAACATCTACGAGGAGGAGACGGGGAAGCTCAGCAAGGGAGTGCCGCACCCCGAGCTTTTCCTCGTCATGATGGAGGGGCTCAATTTCCAGCGCGCCCGCTTCAGCGGGATCGATCTGCTTCCCGAGGCGGCCGCCTACCGTGCCTGGATCGATTCGGTCACCACGCGGCGTCCCTGGATCGAGGCGGCGGCGCTGGTGACGATCTTCATCGAAGGGAGCGTCGAGGACCGCAGGCGGATCGAGGCGCGCGAACCGGAGGATCCGGTCGACCTGGAGGCCGAGCTGCGCCGGAACGCCCTGGTCCTCCATTACGGCGTCGACCCCCGCTTTCTCGACCTCAAGCGTGCCCACCACATGGTCGAGTCGGGTCACCGAAAGATGGCCTGGAAGATGGTGCTCGACCACGCCACCTCCCCCTCCATAGCCGACCGGGTCCGTCGCGTTCTCGACAGAACACTCGATCTCTGGCTGCTCTACCGTGACGGTGTAGCGCGCGCCTGCAGAATCCCAAATAACTAGAAACGCAGTATTTATTATTGTAATCTAATCAGTAATTATTATTGACAATTCTACGGCGCCATTGTATCCTGACCGTCCTTCGTAGAGGGACAGGATGGCGCATCGCCCACAACCGCTGGCCTCGGAGAACCTCGACGCGCTTCTGCGCGAGGGCGGAGGACGCGTCACGCGGCAAAGGCGGGCCGTCTACGCGGCCCTCGCCGCGCACGGCGATCACCCCAGCGCCGAGACACTGCACCGCGAAGTGCGCCGGCGGATCCCGGGCATCTCGCTGGCGACCGTCTACAAGGCCCTCGAGGTGCTGGTGCGGAGCGGGGCCGCCACCCGCATCGCGCACTCCGACGGTGTGTCGCGCTACGACGTGCGCACCGACGACCACGACCATCTGCGCTGTCTGGACTGCGGACGGGTCGAGGACTTCGATCGACCCCACCGCCCGGAGCGCCTCGCCGACGTGGTCAGCGAGCGCTTCACGATCACCGGCTACCGTCTCGAATTTCTCGGGTATTGCGCGGCGTGCGACAGCGCCCGCAGCGTGCCCCCGGCTACGACCCTTTCAACCGAACCGTCCCGCTCACCAGGAGGAGACCAAGAGTGACCGAACAGGCTGCCCTGATCACGACAACCGACCGACTGATCGCCCTGACCGCTTCCGCCGCCGTCGCCCGAATCGGCGCCGCCGCGCCCGATTTCGAGATGCCGTCGACGCGCAATCTCGAGAGGCTCGATCAGCCCGTGCGCTTGTCCGACTACAACAACCGCTGGCTGGTCCTGTTCTTCTACCCGCTCGATTTCACCTTCGTCTGCCCGACCGAGATCACCGCCTTCTCCGACGCCTCCGACCGCTTCGCAAAAATCGGGGCC
>DASTNM010000625.1:0-6511 GCA_035762745.1 Candidatus Polarisedimenticolia bacterium | reverse complement strand
ACCTCGGAGGAGACGGCGCGCAACTGCCTCTTCCGCGCGCACCGCGATCTGCGCGCGGCGCTCGGCGACATCCATGGGAGGAGGAGCGCCGCGGCGCGCGGGCGCGTAACTCTGGAGGAGGCGGAGTCATGAACGAAGGGGCGACGATGAGCTGCGAGACGGCGCGACGACAGATGCTTCTGCTCCTGTACGAGGAGATCGACCCCGGCGAGCGTCAACGTCTGCTGGGACATGTGCGCGACTGCGCCGCCTGTGGTGAGGCACTGGCGGAGGAGCGGCGCCGGCACGCGCTCCTGGCCGAAGCGCGCCCGGTCGAGGCGCCCGACGACCTGCTGACGCTCTGCCGGCAGGATCTCTCCGCCCTCCTCGAGCGCGAGGCGGAGGCGCCCGCGGCGCGCCACGCATGGCGCTGGCGGCTGTCGCCGGTCTTCGCCCTTTCGCTTCTCGTGGTCGGCTTCCTGGCCGGCTGGGCGGCGCCGGGAGCCGGCGTCTTCTCGCTCGGAAGCCGCGGCCGCCGCGGCGGCGCCGGTGGCGGCGCGGCGGTGAGCAGCCTCTCGTCTCTCGCGGCCGACCCGGGGAGCGGGCAGGTGCGGTTGTCGTACGACACGTTGCAGCGCACCTCGCTCGAGGGGCGCGCCGACGATCCCGACATCCGGCGCCTGCTGGTCGGCGCGCTGCGCGACAGCCTGAACGCCGGTCTGCGCCTCGACGCCATCGACGCGCTGCGGCGCGCCACCGGCGAGACCGAGGTGCGCGAGGCGCTGCTGAAGACGATCCTCGAGGACGAGAACGCGGGAGCCCGGCTGAAGGCGCTCGAGGCGTTGCGCGAGCGGGCCGCGACCGACGCGGAAGTGCGCGAGGGGATGGTCAACGCCCTGCTGACCGACGTCAACCCCGGCGTGCGGGTCCGCGCGGTCGACATCCTGTCGCGGACCCGGGCCTCCGACCTCCAGCCGGTCTTCGAGCGGCTGTCCCGCGAGGACCCGAACACCTACGTCCGGATGCGCTCGGCGGCGGCGCTCGACGACATGGTGCCGGCGGTGCGGCGATGAGCCGGCCCGGCCTGCGCAGGGGGCTGGCGGCGCTCGCCATCGCGCTGCTGGGCGCCGGCGCGGCGCGCGCCCAGGAAGCGCGCTACTACCGCGAGGGGAAGGACTACGTGCACGAGATCTCCGGCGTGATCCAGGCGACAACGCCCCGCGTCCGGGTCGAGTCGGACCTCGGCGCGGTCGCCATCCGCGCCGGGGAGGCCTCCGAGGTGCGCTACCGCATCCGCGTCCGGGTGGCGGGGCGCGACGACGCCGCGGCGCGCGCCCTGCTCGACGACCTGCGCGTCAGCGCCGGGAGAACCGGCGACACCATTCTCTTCCAGGGGGAGGCGGCGCTGCCGGAGACGACGCGCGGCCTGAGCGCCGAGTTCGACCTCGTCGTGCCGCGAGGCACGCGGCAGATCGACGTCACGACCGGGGCGGGGGGCGTCTCGGTGCGCGGCGTCGAGGGGCCGGTCAGGCTCTCGACGCGCGGTGGCGAGATCGCTGCCGACGACCTGGGCGGACCGCTCCAGGCCGAGACGCAGGGGGGCGGCATCGAGATCGGGACGGTGCGCGGCGCGGCGCGGCTGTCGACGGCAGGCGGCAACATCCACCTGGCGGCGGCGCGTGGCGAAGTGACCGCGCAGACCTCGGGCGGCGACGTGTCGGTCGGCGAGGCGGCGGCCGGGGTGCGCGCCGAGACGGGAGGGGGCAACGTGGCGATCGAGTCGGCGGGCGGCGACGTGGTCGCCGGCACCAGCGGCGGCAACATCAGACTCGGCACGGTGCGCGGCAAGGTGTCGGCCGCCACGGCCGGCGGGGCGATCAGGGTCGGATCGGCCGGCTCGAGCGTGCGCTGCGAGACCGCCGCCGGGTCGATCGACCTGCACGCCGGCCGCGGCCCGGTGCGCGCCGTCACCTCGGCCGGCACCATCCGCGCCGACTTCGGCGCCAGCCGCGAGGCGCTCACCGAGTCCGACCTGCAGGCCTGGCAGGGCGACGTCACGGTGATCCTGGGAGAGACACAGCCGGTGACGATCCGCGCCCTCGTCGACAGCCCGGCCGGCCACCGGATCAAGAGCGATTTCCCCCTCCGGATCAGCCGCGAGTCCGAAGGGGGCGGGCGGCCGCTGGAGGTCGCCGAAGGGAGCATCGCCGGCGGCGGGGCGCTCTTGAAGCTGCGCACCCTGGCGGGCGACATCATCATCCTGAAGGCGAAGAACGCGACCCCGTAGCCGCGCCGGCGGATGCTGGCGCGCGAGTCCGGAAATCTCAAAGGAGGTCCGACATGTTCCGAAGAGCGGTGATGATGCTGGGCCTGACTGTTCTGAGCCTGGTGCTGCTGCTGGCGGTGGTGCAATTCGCCTCGGCCGGCACCCCCCATGCGGCGCCGCAGCCTCCGCCTCCCCCCCCGGGGGAGGAGGACGAGCCGGGGGACACCCCCGAGCCGGGTGAGGCGCCCGACCCCTTCTTCTATTTCAACAGCGGCGGATCCTGGCTGGGCGTCAGCCTCGCCGACATCACCTCCGAGCGCGCCAAAGAGTTGAAGCTGAAGGAGGAGATGGGGGCGGAGATCAAGGCGGTCCTGCCGGGAAGCCCGGCCGAGGAGGCGGGGTTGAAGGAGGCGGACGTCATCCTGCAGTACCACGGCACGCGCGTCGAAGGAGTGGCGCAGCTGACCCGCATGGTGCGCGAAACCCCGCCCGGCCGCACAATCGATCTGCAGCTCTCCCGCGGCGGCGCCACGCAGACGGTGCGCGTCAAGGTGAGCGAGCGGCATGGGGAGCATGGCGACGTGATGAAGAGGGTCGTCAGGCACAGGGGGCCGCACTTCGAGATGCCGCCGATCGACATAGACATCCCGGACATTCCGGACCTCCCCGGGCCAGGGTTCAGGCCTTCGTTCCGCCGTCTCGGGGCGGAGGTGGAAGACCTCGACGAGCAGCTCGGCGAGTACTTCGGCGTCAAGGACGGCGAGGGGGTCCTGGTCCGCTCCGTCGTGAAGGGGGGGCCGGGGGAGACCGCCGGGCTGCGCGCCGGCGACGTCATCATCAAGGTGGATGGCGAGAAGATGGGCGACGCCTCCGATCTGCGCCTCGCGCTGCGTGAGCGGCGCGGCAAGGAGGTGGCCCTGACCATCCTTCGGGACAAGCGCGAGCAGACCCTCAAGGTCACCCTCCCGAAGGGGGACCGCCCGGGCGCCGAGGAGGTCGGCTCGACCGAATGGAAGGAGGATATCGAGCGCAAGCTGGACCAGGCGCACCGGCGGATGAAGAGTCTACATATTGAAATCGAGCGGAACCTGACCGCGCCACACGACGTTATCTAGGACGTACTTCCCACCTCAAGGCAGTCGGCAGGCCCGGCGCTCCGCAAGGGGCGCCGGGCCCCCTCCTGCCGCGGCGGCCCCGTCGCGCGGCCGCCCCGCGCGCCGGGCCGCCTTGCTGCCTCCCCGCCGATCCCGTATTCTCTCGGCCTCACGGAGGGGCGATGTCGCACGTCATCGAGGCCCGCGCTCTCACCAAGATCTACGGCGACCTGACCGCCGTCGGCGGCGTCGACTTCTCGATCCGCACCGGCGAGTGCTTCGGCTTCCTGGGGCCGAACGGGGCGGGGAAGACCTCGACCGTCAAGATGATCCACTGCTTCTCCCCGGTCACCTCCGGCACGCTGACCGTCTTCGGGATGGACGTGGGCGAGCACCCGCGCGAGATCAAGGCGCGCATCGGCGTCTGCCAGCAGGAGGACACCCTCGACCCCGACTTCTCGGTGCACAAGAACCTCCTGGTCTTCGCGCGCTACTTCGGCATCAGGGCGGGCGAGGCCGCGACGCGCGGCGCCGAGCTGCTGCACTTCATGGGGCTGTGGGAGAAGCGGGACGACTCCATCCGGGAGCTCTCGGGCGGCCTGAAGCGGCGTCTCGTCATCGCCCGCGCCCTCGTCAACCGCCCGGACCTTCTGATCCTCGACGAGCCGACGACCGGCCTCGACCCGCAGTCGCGCCACCAGGTCTGGGACCGCGTGCGCGATCTGCGCCGGCAGGGGAAGACGATCCTCCTGACGACCCACTACATGGACGAGGCGCAGATCCTCTGTGACCGGCTGGTGATCATGGACCACGGCAGGATCCTGGTCGAGGGGCCGCCGAGCGATCTGGTGCGCAGCCGGGTCGGCAAGGAAGTCGTCGAGGTCTGGGGCTACCCGCCCGCCCTCCTCGAGCACGCGCGCCAGAGTGGCTGGAACTTCGAGGTCGACACCGACCGCCTCTTCATCTACACCGACGCCGGCGAGGCGGTCTTCGGCGCCATCGCCGGCAGGTTTCCCTCCGAGCGTTGCACGGTCCGGACGGCCGGGCTCGAGGATCTCTTCCTCAAGCTGACCGGCCGGGAGCTGCGCGAATGAGGGCCCCGCGATGACGGGCCTGATCGGCAACGTCAGCGGCCGCGCCTTCCGCGTCTGGCAGCGCAACCGCGACGTCTACTTCGTCACCTGGAAGACGAACCTCGTGCCGCCGCTGCTCGAGCCGATCCTTTACCTCCTGGCCTTCGGCGCCGGCATCGGCGCGCTGGTGAAGCAGGTCACCTACCGCGGCGCGCCGATCGGCTACACCGCCTTCATCGCCCCGGGGCTTCTGGCGACGCAGGTGATGTTCCAGTCGTTCTTCGAGAACACCTACAACACCTTCGTGCGGATGGTCTACCAGCGCACCTTCGACGCCATCGTCACGACGCCCTTGACCCTCGAGGACATCATGGCGGGAGAGCTGCTCTGGGGCGCGACCAAGGGAACGATCGGCTGCACCATCATGATGGCGGCGATCAGCGCCTTCGGCCTGATCCACTACCCGCAGGCGCTCGTCATCGTGCCATTCTCGTTTCTGGCCGGCCTCTTCTTCGCCGGCATGGCCCTCTGCTTCACCGGCGTCGTGCCGCAGATCGACGTCTTCAACTTTCCGATCTTCCTGTTCGTCATGCCGATGTTCCTCTTCTCAGGCACCTTCTTCCCGCTCGACGTCCTGCCGCTCTGGGCGCAGCGGGTCGCCATGGCCCTGCCGCTGACCCACGTCACCAACATCATGCGCGAGGCCTGCCTCGGCCGGCTGCCGGCCGACCTCCTCTACGACCTTCTGTACATCGTCGCGGTGACCGTCCCGGTCACGATCCTCGGCCTGCACCTGATGAAGAAGCGGCTGGTCAAGTGAGCGGCATGGCGGCGGCAATGGCATCCATCGCGACCCTGGTGACGACGGTCGCGCCGTGGATCGCGGCGCTCGGGTGGCTCGCCGCCGGTGTCCTCTGGGCGCTGACGCTGGCCGCCGTCGGATCGCGGGCGCGCGCCGCGTCGCGCTTGCCGCTTCCGCCCGGCCTGCGTCTGCCGATCGATTTCCTGCTCGGCGCCTGGATCGCCGGCGCCGCCATGCTGGCCTGCGGCCTCGCCGGCGCGTTCAGGCCGGCGGTCTTGATCCTCGTCGTGGCGGCGCTCGCGGCGGCGGGACGCTGGTCGAGGCAGGGATGGCGCTGGCGGTCGCTCCTGCCGGGTATCGTGCCGGCCTGCCTGCTGCTGCCGGTGGCGCTGGCCCCGCCGTTCTTCTACGACGCCCTCGTCTACCACCTCGCCCTGCCGTGGCAGGCGCTGCGCGAGGGACGGATCGCCCCCCATCCCGAGGACCTCTTCGCCGCCTTCCCGCCGCTGGCGCAGCTGATCAACGCCGCGCCTCTGGCCACCGGTCTCGATCGCGTGCCGGCGCTTTTGCACCTGGCGTCGTTCGTGGCGGCGGCCGCCGCGCTCGTCTGCGTGGCGCGGCGCCTCGGGGCGCCGGCGGTGCTGGCGGCGCTCGCCGGCGCGACGCTTCTCCTTCTTCCCGCGCTGGCGCTCGTGCCGGGGTTGCCGGCGTCGGAAGGGTGGGCGATCGCTCCCGTCATCGCCGCGATCGCCATCGTCCTCGACCGGCGCCAGAGCATCGGCCGCGCCGTGCTGGCCGGGTTCCTGCTCGGAGCCGCCAGCGCGGCGCGCCTGCAGGGGATCGCCTGGTCGGTCATCGTCATCGCCCTGCTGGCGGGGCGCTCGATCCAGTCGCGGCGCGGGCCGGCGTGGGCGGCCGTCGCGCGGCGCTGCGGGGCGTTCGTCGCCGCCTGGGCCATCGGCAGCGCCCCCTGGTGGCTGAAGAACCTGATCCTGCTGCGCGACCCACTGGCTCCTCTCGGCTGGAGGCGCGAGGGGATCGACACCCTCTGGCTCGACGCCGGCGCGACTCTCCACCTGGCGGGCGGTCACCTGGGAGCCTGGCCGCGGGCGCTCATCGACGGCCTCGGACCGCACCTCGCCTACCTGCTGCCGCTGGCGCTCGCGGCCGCGCTGGCGCTGGTCTCGGCGCGGGAGCGGACCGGAGATCCGGCGCGTGCCGGCACGCCGGCGCCCGGCTCCGAAGAGGGGAGACACCTCTGGCCGCTGGCAGGCGCCGTCGTCCTCGGGCTCTGCGC
>DASTNM010000624.1:0-4092 GCA_035762745.1 Candidatus Polarisedimenticolia bacterium | reverse complement strand
CCTGCGACTTCCTGACCGGGACGACGATCGCCGTCGACGGCGGGCAGATGATCATCGCGCCGAAGCTCCCGGGACAATAGGGGCGCGGGGGGCCGATGCGGATCGGCATCGACGCCCGCTTCCTGATCGAGCAGCGGACCGGGGTCGAGACGTACTTCCAGGAGATCCTGGAGCGGCTGGTCCGGCTGGCGGGCCCGGAGGAGTACGTCCTCTTCGGGACCGGTCCCCGCCGGCCGGCGCTGCCGGAGGGGCGCTGGAGTTGCGTCGAAGGGGACACGGGGGTCGCGCCCTGGATGACGCCGCGCCTGCTGCGTCGCGAGCGGCTCGACCTCTTCTACTCCCCGGTGACGGCCCTGCCGCTCGCGGGCGTGCGGCGTCGCATCGCGACGGTGTATGACCTGGCGTGGCACCACGTGCCGGCCCACTACCCGCTCGCCGAACGGGTGAGCCAGCGTCTCTGGCTGGGGCTCGCGGGGCGGGTCGCCGATCGGATCGTGACGATCTCCGAGGCGACGCGGCGCGACATCGCGGGGCTGCTGCCGGCGGCGCGGACCGAGGTGATCACCCCCGGCGTCGACCCGGCCTTCTTCCGGGAGATCCCGGCGCCGGTCGTGGCCCAGGTGAGGGGGCGGTACGGTCTGGAGGGAGGTTACCTGTTGGTCGTGGCGACCTATCATCCGCGCAAGAACCTGCCGCGGCTGATCGAGGCCTACGACCGCTTCCGAAACCGGATGCCCGGGAGGACGAGGCTGGTGATCGCCGGGCGCGGGGGGGCCGACACGGAGCGTCTTCGGGAGAGAGTCGCCGTCAGCCCGTATCGGGGCGACATCCTGCTGCCCGGCTACGTGCCGCGCGAGGACCTGCCGGCGCTCTATGCCGGCGCCGATCTCTTTCTCCTCCCCTCGCGCTACGAGGGGTTCGGGATGCCGCTCGCCGAGGCGATGGCCTGTGCCGTCCCGGTGCTGGCCTCCGACCTGCCGATCTTCCGCGAGGTCTGCGGCGAGGCGGCGCTCTACCTGGACCCGGACGACACGGAGTCGATCGTCCAGGGGATCGAGCGGGGCCTCCGGCGCGGCCCGGAGCGTGAGACGCGGGTGCGTCTCGGGATCGAGCGGGCGGGGCGCTTCCGCTGGGACGCTTCGGCGCTGCGGCTGCGCGACCTGTTCCGGGAGACCGCGGGTTCGGCAGGCTGAGGGGAGGAGACGGTGCACGAAAAGCGGATCACCATCCGCTGGCGCGACATGGACGCTTACGGCCACGTCAACAACGCCGTCTATCTCAACTATCTCGAGGAGGCGCGGGACGAGTGGCTGGAGCGCGCCCTCGGAAAGAGCGGCGACCCGTGGGATTATGTCGTCGCCCGCGTGGCGATCGATTTCAAGAGCGAGCTGAAGCAGACCGACGGCGAGATCGTGGTGCGCTGCGCCCTTGGGCGCCTCGGCACCTCGAGCCTGCACCTGCGCGAGGAGATCGTCGCCGGGGGCGACCGGGTCGCCGCGCGGGCCGAGTCGGTCCTGGTCGCCTACGACCGCAAGGCGGGACGCTCCCGCCCGCTGACCGCCGCGGAACGCGCGGCCCTGGAGGAGGATCTCGATGGCCTCGACGTATGACGCGGTGATCGTGGGCGGCGGCCACAACGGCCTGGTGACGGCGGCCTATCTCGCCGGGCGGGGCCTGAAGACGCTGGTCCTCGAGCGCCGGCCGTTCGTCGGCGGCGCCTCGGTCACCGAGCAGCCATGGCCCGGCTACAAAGTCTCGACGGCCGCCTACGTCGTCAGCCTGATGCGTGGCGAGGTGGTGCGCGATCTCAATCTCAAGAAACATGGACTGACGATCTATCCCCAGGATCCGCCCTACTTCCAGCCCTATCCCGACGGCCGCTACCTGATGATCTGGAACGACTACGCCAAGACGCGCCAGGAGATCGGCAAGTTCTCGCGCCGCGACGCCGAGGTCTACGAGGAGTACGAGAAGACCCTCAACCGCCTGGCCGAGTTCATCGAGCCGCTGCTGATGACGACGCCTCCCGACCCCGCCTCGTCGCGGCTGCGCGATCTCTTCGGTTTGCTGCGGATGGCGCGGCTGGCGCGCCGGCTCAAGAAGGACCTCTACAGCGAGGTCGACATCCTGGTCACCAGCGCCAAGGATTTCCTCGACTCCTGGTTCGAGTCGGAGGAGCTGAAGGCGCTCCTGTGCGGGCAGGCGGTGATCGGCACCTTCGCCGGACCGCGCACCCCCGGCACCGCCTACGTCCTCTTCCACCACGTCATGGGGGAGGTCGACGGGATGCGCGGCTGCTGGGGGGTGGTGCGGGGCGGCATGGGGCAGATCTCCGAGTGCATCGCCACCGAGGCGCGTCTTCGGGGGGTCACGATCCGCTGCGGCGCGCCGGTCGAGCGGATCCTGGTGCAGGACGGACGGGCCGCCGGCGTCGTTCTCGAGGGGGGCGAGGAGGTGCGGGCGCGCACCGTGGTCTCGAACGCCGACCCGAAGGTGACCTTCCTCCGGCTCATGGACCCGAAGCGCGACCTGCCGGAGGAGTTCACGCGCGCCGTCGAGCGCTTCCGCATCACCGGCTCGTCGGTCAAGGTGAACTATGCGCTCTCGGAGCTTCCCAGCTTCAGCGTGCTCCCGGGGACCAAGGCCGGCCCGCAGCACTCCGGAACAATCGACATCTGCCCGTCCCTCGATTACATGGAGCGCGCCTACGACGAGGCGAAATACGGCCGCTGGTCCTCCCAGCCGTTCCTCGAGGCGGTGATCCCGACCGTCTACGACGACTCGATCGCCCCCAAGGGGCGGCACATCATGTCGGTCTTCTGCCAGTTCGCCCCTTACGAGCTCAAGGAAGGGACCTGGGACACCGAGAAGGAGAAGTTCGGCGACCGGGTGACCGAGATCCTGACGCGCCACGCGCCCAACTTCAAGGGCTCCGTCCTGCACCGCCAGGTGATCACGCCGCTCGACCTCGAGCGCGACTTCTCACTGACCCATGGCAATATCTTCCAGGGGGACATGGGCCTGAACCAGCTCTTCTTCATGCGCCCGATCCCCGGCTTCGCCGATTACCGCACCCCGGTCCGGGGTCTCTACCTGTGCGGCGCCTGCACCCACCCGGGGGGCGGCGTCATGGGGGCCGCCGGACACAACGCCGCGCGCGAGATCCTGCGCGACCGGCGACGCGGTCGTCTCTCCTGAGGGACGGTAGAACGCCGGGCGGTCAGGTGCGCTCACCCCGCGCCGCGGCGCCCGGGCCGGCGAGCAGGCGGGCCAGCGCCGCGATGTGCGCCGGCGTCGTGCCGCAGCAACCGCCGATCAGACGTGCCCCCTCTTCGAGGCGGAGAGCCATCCAGGCGGCGTAGCGCTCCGGGTCGTGCCGCTCCGGAAGCCGCCAACCTGTGACATCGTCCGGCTCGCCGAGGTGGGCGTACAGACCGTGGGGTCTTTCGCCGAGCAGGGCGGCGAAGCCGGCATAGATCGGCTCCAGCGCCTCGGGGGAGGCGCAGTTCAGCAGCACGGCGCGCAGGCGATCCCCGCCCGCCTCCAGGAGCGCCGGGAGGACCTCGTCGAGCGGCTCGCCCGACAGGATCCGGCCGCCCGCGGCCGGTCGTTTCGCTGTCGCTCCCCGTTCCGCCGCCTCATCCTCTCGCGCCCCGCCGTCCGGCCGCGCCAGGCGCGCCGTCTCGGGGGACCAGGGACAGAGACTCAGAACGACGTCGAGGCCCGACGCCGCCGCCGCGCGCAGCGCCGCCTCGGCCTCCCGACGACGGTTCATCGTCTCGATCATGATCAGGTCGACCCCCAGCCCGGCGAGGAGGTCGACCTGCCGCCGGTGCTCCGCCAGGCAGACCTCCGCCGGGGGGACCAGGTCGGGCCGGTAGCAGTCCTCGAGCGGCGCCAGCCCGCCGGCCACCAGGCAGGCACGGCCCGGGACCGAGCCGGATGCCATCCGGGCGCACTCGACCGCGCGCCGGTTGAAAAGGCGCCAGCGATCGCCGGCGCCCGCCCGTTCGAGCGCCCACCGTGTCGTGCGGAAGGTGTTGGTGACCACGATCTCCGCCCCGGCGCGCACGTAGTCCTCGTGGATCGCGC
>DASTNM010000623.1:0-3539 GCA_035762745.1 Candidatus Polarisedimenticolia bacterium | reverse complement strand
CATCATGCCGCGCGTGATGCAGGCCTCCGCCCCGCCCGTGAGCAGCATCGGGTGCTCGCCGCACCTGATGGCGTGCAGGGCATAGCCGATCGCGTCGGTGCTGCTGGTGCAGCCGTTGCTCAGGACGTGCGAGGGCCCGGTGAAGCCGAAGCGGATGCTCAGCTCGCTGCTGACCATGCCGACGACTGAGGAGGAGATGGCGAACGGGTTGACGCGCCTTATCCCTTCGCGATAGTAGGCCTCGTACTGACGCTCGGCGAAGTCGATCGCCCCCGCGCCGCTGCCGAGCAGGACCCCGATGGCGCGCCGCTCCTCGTCGGGGAACGCCTGGTCCAGGACGCCGGCGTCGACCAGCGCCTCGCGCGCGGCGACGAAGGCCAGAGGGACGATTCGGCCGACGCGCTCCCGATCCTCGGGCGAGAGCCAGGCGGCCGGGTCGAACCCCGGCACCTCGGCCGCGACACGCGAAGGGAGATCGCCGGGATCGAAGAGCGTGATCGTCCGGGTGGCGCTGCGCCCCTCCCGAAGCCCGTCGCGGAACGCCGGCGCTCCGACCCCGAACGGTGAGACGACGCCGATCCCGGTGATGACGGCCCGCGCGGTCCTGTCCAGGATGATCTCCCTCTGTCACCCGCCCGTTGCAAGCGGCGGCGATCGGAGCGCAGCGCTCTGATCAGTCTATCATCCGCTCCGTGACGCGACGACCGCGGCGCCCCGGCGGGACGACGCCCGGCGCCGCGCCGCGCGCCACTCGAGCGCCAGAGCGGCGTAGAACGGCAGATACTCTGCGAAGCGCACCCAGGGGTAAGGCTCATCCAGGCGCCCCGCGGCGCCGAGATTGGCGTAGCTCAGGACGGCGAGGCCGCTCAGGAGGATCCACGACCCCGACGGGAAGAGACAGAGCCAGGGAAGGATCCAGAGGAGGTACCACGGGTGCGCGATCGGCGACAGGAGCAGCAGCGCCCCGGTCATCAGGAAAAGGGCCCGCAATGGCTCGACGCGAAGGCGGAGAATCGCCACGACGCAGGCGATCACCGCGACGGCGCAGAGGGCCCGGGCGATCTGAGGCGGGTACACGAAGAAATAGAGCCGATCGAGCGGCTCGCTGCCGGGAATCCGCGCCCGCAGGAAGGCGATGGCGCTCTTGAGCGCGCTCGTCGGGTCGATCCACGAGACGAGGCCCAGCACCAGCCCGAACAGCGACTCGTTGGCGACCCAGCGGTCCGAATACTCCCGCAGGCCGTCCAGGAGGCGCCACCCGGCGGCGCGGTAGGGCCAGCAGGCGGCGGCCACCAGGAGGGGGACGAGGGCCAGCCAGCGCGCCCGGATCGTCTTCAGGAGCGGCAGGAGGAGGACGAACGGGAGGATCTTGACCAGCCCTCCCAGCGCCAGCGAGGCCACGGCGGCGGCGTCCTTCTTCCGGACGATCGCCAGCCCCGCCAGCAGCACGGAGGCGACCCCGACCGGCTCGAGGTGGCCGCTCCAGGCGACTTCGATCACCGCGAGAGGGTTCCAGGCGTAGATCAGAAGGCGCTGCGGCGACAGCCCGCGGGCCACTAGGAGGCGGTGGAGCACGGCGATCGCGGCCAGGTCGGCGAGGATCATGAGCCCCTTGAGTCCGAGGACTCCCCTGCCGATCGACGCGCCGGACGCGAACAGCCACTGAGCAGCGGGCGGGTAGATCGTCCGCACGTCGGTGTGCTCGAGGTGGGTGTCCAAATCGTCCCGCAGCCCCGCGAGGGATGGATCGGCGGGTGGCTCGAGAAAAGGATTCAGCCCCGCGAGGGTCACTTTGCCGTCCCAGCGATAGCGGTAGAGGTCGGTGCTCAGGGCCGGGACACCGGCCAGCAGGGTGAGGCGGAACAGGCAGGCGAACCCGAGGACGAACCAGATCGCGCCGCCGGGGAGGCGCGGCAGGAGCGCGACGACCGCCAGCGCGTAGAGGACAAAGACGACGAGAAACAGCGCCAGGAAGGGAGCGGTCGCGCCGGGGCGGGGCGGCGCCGCCAGCATGCCGGCGAAGCCGGCCTCCATCATGGCGCCGAGGAGCAGCAGCGCCGCCGGAGCGGCGCGATTTGATCGTAGACTGGGGAGGGCCCGGCGCCACTCGAGGCTCATCCCGGGGATTCTCGCATGATCCTTCTGAAGACGGCGATCGTCACGGCCTACCTCCTGACGGTCGGCCTGCTGGCGCTCTACGGCGGGCACCGATCGTATCTGCTACGTCTCTACGGGCGCCACCGCGCCCGGGCCCGCCGGCCCCGGCCACTCTCCGGAGCGAGACGCGACCCCCTGCCGATGGTCACGGTGCAGCTCCCGGTCTACAACGAGCGCTACGTGGTCGAGCGCCTGATCCGCGCTGTCTCCGCCCTCGAGTACCCCGCCGACCGCCTGGAGATCCAGGTGCTGGACGATTCGACCGACGACACGTCGCGTCGCATCACCGAAACGATCGCGAGCCTCCAGAACCAGGGACGGGCCATCCGGCACCTGCGGCGCACTCACCGGGACGGCTTCAAGGCGGGGGCGCTGGCCGATGGGTTGCTCACCGCCCGCGGCGACCTGATCGCCATCTTCGACGCCGACTTCGTCCCGGGGCCGCGCTTCCTGCTCGACCTCGTGCCGCACTTCGACCACCCGCGCGTCGGCATGGTGCAGGCGCGCTGGGGACACCTGAACCGCGGCTACTCGCTCCTGACCAGGGTCCAGTCGATCCTCCTGGACGGCCACTTCGTGATCGAGCACGCGGCGCGGCACGCCGCCGGCCGCCTGTTCAATTTCAACGGAACGGCCGGGATCTGGAGGCGCGCCTGCATCGAGTCGGCCGGCGGCTGGCAATCCGACACCCTGACCGAGGATCTCGACCTGTCGTACCGGGCGCAGCTCGCCGGCTGGCGGTTCGTCTTCGCGCCGGAGGTGGTCGCCCCGGCCGAGCTGCCGGCCGACATCAACGCCTTCAAGTCGCAGCAGCACCGCTGGGCCCGCGGGTCGATCGAGACCGGCCGCAAGATATTGCCGCGCCTTCTGCGCAGCCGCCTGCCGCTGGCGGTGAAGATCGAGGCCTTCTTCCACCTGACCGCCAACGGCGCGTATCTCCTGATGCTGCTGCTCGGCCTCCTGATCGTCCCGGCGACGCTGATCCGTGAGAGCCCGGAGTGGCGCCCCTTGCTGCTCCTCGACACCCCCCTCGTCGCCTTGTCGACCCTGTCGGTCCTGGCCTTCTACATCCGTTCGCAGCGCGAGATCGGGGAGGGCTGGGCCGAGACCCTGGCGAGCCTGCCTCTCCTGATGTCGCTCGGGATCGGGCTCTGCCTCAACAACACGCGGGCGGTCTGCGCGGGGCTCGGGACGAGGCGTGCCGAGTTCGAGAGAACGCCGAAGCACAGCCTGGAGGGGACCGCGGGAGACTGGCGCGGCAAGCGGTATCGCGGACGCCGCCGACTCGCCTGGCTGGCGGCGGAGGCGCTGCTCGGAATCTACTTCACCGCGGCCTTCGTGCATGCCCTCCGGGCCGGAACCTACGCCTCGCTCCCCCTCCT
>DASTNM010000622.1:0-5568 GCA_035762745.1 Candidatus Polarisedimenticolia bacterium | reverse complement strand
GCCGGCCTCGGGAGCGGCCTCGAGCTGATCCTCCCCCACGGTCTCTGGACCAACGTGCCGGTCAGCGAGGCCTTCGCCCTCTCGTCCCCTTACGTCCTGCACAAGGAGGCCGGCTGCTATCTGATCCGCCGGCACGGCGAGAGCGTCCCGTGCGCCGGCGGCGCCCCCCAGGTGATCGCCCACCGCGCCGAGACGGTGGCCCAGGTTCGGCTGGCGCCACGCCCCACCTGGTACGAGCGCGCCACCAGCGGCGGCAAACCGATGACCCGCATCGGCACACTGCAGGGGACCTACCTCGGCATCTATCCGGCGAAGGTGTGCGACTACTGGACGGAGAAGCCGAAGGCCAACTGCCACTTCTGCTCCGTGGGTCTCAACCTGGGGGTCGACGATGCCGACACCAAGTCGGTGGGCGAGGTGCTGGAGGTGGTGCGCGCGGCGCGCGCCGAGTCCGGGATCACGTACGTCGACTTCAACACCGGCCACTACGAGGGTGATACCTACCTCGACATCCTCGAGCCCTACGTGCGCGCCGTCAAACGGGAGACCGGTCTTCTGGTCGGAGTGCAGAGCCCGCCGCATCATGACTTGAGACGCTACGATGCGCTGCGGGAGATCGGGGTCAACCGGGTCTCCTTCTGCTTCGAGATCTTCGACCCGTCGACCTTCCGGCGCATCTGTCCCGGGAAGGACCGCGAATACGGACTCGAGCGCTACCTGCGCGCCGTGGAGTACTGCGCCGCCCTCGGCCGAGACTCCCACGGCGGCTTCGAGCCCTGGGTCTCCAACGGCGAGATCATCGCCGGCCTCGAGCCGCCCGCTTCGTCGATCGCGGCGATCGACTGGGTCACCTCGGTCGGGGCGATCCCGACGGTCTGCGTCTTCCGCCCCCTGGCCGGGACCGACATGCAGGACGACCCGCCACCGCGCACCGAGGATCTCGTTCCGGTCTTCCGTCGTCTGTACGAAGCCTGCATGGAGCATAACCTGCCGATCGGGGTCGCTCCGAACGTTCATGTGAGCCTGGTCCTGCTCCCGGAGGAATGTCGCTGGTTGCTCGACAACCCCCGGAGGTTCTTCTGGAAGGAGGCGCGATTGAAGGCCCTGTCCGTCGCCTTCCGGGCTCGCTTCGAGCGCCAGGTGCGTCGCGCCCTGCATAATTCCACGTCAGCGGGTCCGCGGCCCGCGGCGCCGGGCGGCGCCGATCTCACGCGGCCGACGGGGTCTTGACGATCTCCACGTTGCAGGGGGCGTGTGTCACCAGGGTGTGGCAGACGCTGCCGAGCACCAGCCGCGCCAGGCCGGTCATCCCATGCGAACCCGCCACCACCAGGTCGGCGCCCCACTCGCGGGTGGCCGCCAGCAAAGCGTGCTTGACGCTCCCGTCCCGCAGCTCGTAGCTCACCTCGAGATCGCTCCGCGTCTTGAACTTCTCCAGCGCCTGCTGGATCCGGCGATAGGCGTCCTCGCGCAGCGAGGCGTGCATGCGCTCGACCAGCGGCGCGTAGACCTCGGCGCCGGCGGCCGAGGCGACCGCCATCGGCTGCTCGATCACCGTGACCAACTTGACAAGCGTTCGTTCGGGCCAGGGCCTCCGGATCACCTCGTCGACCGCGGCGTCGGCCGAAGGGGACCCGTCATAGGCCAGGAGGATTTTCATGTCGCACCTTCTCTGCAGCCTGCGTGCCAGAGACTTCCCAGGCGCCTCCCCGGCCGCGGCCCCTGCCCCGGCCATCGGATCGTCCCGGATCGTCCAGGTTGCCCCACCCGCGTCGACACTGTCTCGGTACGCCGCGACATCCTCCTGGTCCGATGCGAAAAAAACCGCGCCCGGCGCCGGAAGTCCCATTGAAGACGCGAAATTTTGCGCCGGGATCGATCCGGCGGGGGGCCGGGGTCTCGGCGCCTCGTGGCCGGTGACCGTGCACCACCTTCCGGTGCGCCGGCCCTTCTAACGGGATGTCCCTCGCCGGCGGAGGGTTCGCACGAACTCGCGCAGCGACGGGTAGAGGAGATCGGGATCGGCGTCGACGACGGGCGCGCCGGGGCGCCCCGCCCTGAGCGGCGCGCTGAAGGCGCCGAAGAGTGTCTTCCCCATCGGCGCCTCGAGAGGCGGTGCGACGACTCTCGCCTCGGCGACAGGGGGCCCAGCGACGGTCGCCCCGGCCGGCTTCCCCTGGGCGGTCTTGCGGTCTCCCTCGCTCAGGACACCCTGGACCGGCGCATCGGACCGGGCCGCTCTCTGCGCCCTCTCGCAGTAGGCGCGGGCACCGGACCTGTCTCCCTTCGCCCAGAGCAGATAGCCGCTGAGGAACGCCGCCTCGACGCTCTTCGGGTTGGTGCGCGCCGCCGCCTCCAGCCACTGGCGCGCCTGCTCCAGGTCGCCACGCACGATCAACACCTCGCCGAGGCGGAGCATCGGACCGGTCTCCTCGCCGTTGATGGCGTGGGCGCGACGCAGGTGGGCCTCCGCGCCCTCCAGGTCGGGCGGCAGCGCCCCGACCGGCGAGGCGAGCAGCGCCCCGAGCGCCAGGTGGGCGCGGGCGCTCTCCGGGTTCGTCTCGACCAGCCGGGTGAACGCCCTGAGCGCCTCGTCACGACGGCCGACCTCGAGAAGGGACTGGCCGAGGTAATAGAGCGAGTCCTCGTGCCCGGGCCTTAGGGCGAGGGCCCGATCGTAGGCCTCGATCGCCGCGGCATGCTGGCCACGATGGCGCAGCGAGGTGGCCTCGTTGAACGCGCTCCAGAAGCGGATCTCCGTCGCCTTCGCCGGGGCCTGATTCGCCTGACCGGGAGCGGGCGCCATCCGGATCGACGGCTCCTGACCCTCGATCAGACTGATCGTGGCGCGCGTCGGAAGATCGTTGAAAGACTGCCTCGCCCCGCTCGGCCAGACGATCTCGAGCCGATCGATGGTCCGCGCCTCTCCGAGGCCGAACAGCGTCTCCCCCGGCGGCGACTGGCTGAGATAGGACGGACCGGCCCCGATCTCGCGCATCTGCACCAGGCCGCCGGCGGTCAGCCGCACGACGGCGCCGTTCGCAAAGGTCGTCGTGGATCGACGCGCCATGGTCGCGGATCGGAGGCGGTCTCCGCCGGGGCCGCGCAGCACCAGCCGCAGCCAGCCGCGCGCGCTCCCGCTCTCGTTGCGCAGCAGCCGGGCCGTTCCGCCGTTCACCACCAGCGCCACGTCGACGTCGCCGTCGCCGTCATAGTCGGCGAAGGCGGCGCCCCGTCCGACGTTCTCCTGCGCGAACGACGCGCCGCTCACCTCCCCAACCTCGAAGAACCCGCTCTGGAGGCCGGCGTTCCAGAAGAGCTGGTTGCGCATCGGCACCAGGCGCGACGGGTCGTCGTCGCGCTGGAAGGTGCTGCCGTTGACCACGAACAGGTCGAGGCGGCCGTCGTTGTCGTAGTCGATGAACCCGGTCCCCCAGCCGATGAAATCGAGCGCCACCTGCCCGAGGCCGAGCATGTCGGCCTGGTCGATGAAATGCATCGGCTCGGCGGCCGTCGCCGCCACCTTCCCCTTCTGGTTCTCGTAGAGGGCGTTCTCCTGGGCGATCCAGTGGGTGATGAAGATGTCGAGATCGCCGTCGTTCTCCCAGTCGCCGATCGCCAGCCCCATGGCGCCGCTGTAGTCGGCGACCCAGGCCGAGTGGCTGACGTCCTGGAAGGTCCCGTCCCCGCGGTTCCGGAACATGGCGTTGTCGGAGATGTCGTTGGCGACGTAGAGATCGCTCCAGCCGTCGCCGTCGAAGTCGGCCCAGGCGGCCGAGAGCGACCGCCCGGTCGGATCGTCGACCCCGGCCAGGCGCCCCACCTCCCGGAAGCGGCCGCCTTCGTTGCGGAACAGGAGGTTGCGCTCCGGGGGGAAGGTCGACGGGTTGAGCGTGAACGGCACCACGGCCCGGTACTGCAGCGAGGTCTTACCCGACAGCGTCGCGTCGTAGCGGTAGCGCACATAGCCGCAGACGTAGAGATCGAGGTCGCCGTCGCGGTCGTAGTCGGCCCAGGAGGCGCCGGTCCAGAACCCCTCCTCCTTCCCGACTCCCGTCGCCTGCGAGACGTCCTCGAAGGTGCCGTCTCCCCGATTGCGGAACAGGACGAGGGTGCCGA
Organism: Candidatus Polarisedimenticolia bacterium; assembly: GCA_035762745.1. Lineage (GTDB taxonomy): Bacteria > Acidobacteriota > Polarisedimenticolia > Gp22-AA2 > Gp22-AA2 > DASTNM01. The sequence goes on along the minus strand of DASTNM010000622.1, from coordinate 1,449 downwards.
AACGCGTCACCAGGAGATCGAGCCGGCCGTCTCCGTCGTAATCGCCCCACGCCGCCCCCATCCCGCAGCCCCGGACGCCGACGCCGGCCGCCTCGGTCACGTCGGTGAAGTTGCCGTCCCCCTCGTTGCGGTAGAGGGCCGAGCGGGCGGGCGAGGCTGCGACGGCGCCGGGATCGTCGGTCAGCGGCCCCGATTCGTTGACCAGGTACAGGTCGGGATCGCCGTCGCCGTCGTAGTCACCCCAGGCTGCCCCCGATCCCATGTCCTCCGGGAGCTGCCCCGAGCGCCTGCCGTGGAAGTGCTGGAAGTGGATCCCGGCCTTCTCGGCGACGTCGGTGAATGTGATCCTGGGCACTCCCGCCGGCAGGGAGCGGGACAGCGTGCGGGTGATCTCGTCGCTCGCCGCGGCCTCGGTGCCGGGCGTGTAGGGGGCCGGGCGGCCGCGCAGCAGGAGAGCGCCGGCCGCGAGCGCCACGAAAGTACCGCCGCCGACCCACAGGACGATCCGCGCCCGCCTTCGGAAGCCACCGGGGTGCGCCGCGGGCCGGGCACCGCTCATCGACCCGCTGATCCCCGCCCGGCCATGCGCTGCCGCACATGGATCGTCGCGGTGGCCCGCGCCATCTCGGTCACCGGTGTCGTCAATCCCGAGCTCTCTCCGAACATGAAGTTGATCAGGTACTGGTCGATCTTCCTGTACAGCAGGCGCCCCGTCACCTCGAGACCGTCCTCGCCGCGGCGCGGCGCCGCGAAGGTGAAAGCACGCTCGCGGCTCGGCGGCCCGACCGTCTCGTCGACCCCGCCCGGGCAGCGGAACGAGTACTCGGCGGTGTCCGAGAAACCGGGGAAGAGAGAGCGGCGGTAACGCACGCCGACCATCTCCCAGAGGTTGTGCCGGTCGATCAGGTTGCCGTACTGGTCGACCGGCTCGGCTTTGAACATGAACGACCCCGGCTGGATGAAGTGCCGGTCATCGACCGTCCCCGAGGCGAAGACCACGCGCCCCTCCGGGTCCCGGACCGTCAGCTCGACCCACGCCTGGATGATGTCGAGAGGGCCCGTCGGGAAGTCGTGCCCGACCTTGTTGGACGTGATCACCGCCTTGACCGCGATCGGGTCGCCGGGCGCAACCTCCCCGGGCGCCAGGAGCTCGATGGCGACCGCCGGGCCGCGCGACCACTTCGCCGCGATCTCGGGGATCTCGTATTCGCCGCGCAGCCACTTTCCGGTCAGCTCGATCTGCCGCTCCGCCCCCGGGAGCTTGAGCAGCGCCGGCATCACCTGGTTGGCGCCGACGAAGCGATGGCTGCGATGCCGGCCGTCCCCGGGCGAGCGGTTGTAGTCCATGGCGTCGCCGGAGGCGGGATCGCTCGACACCTGGAGCGGCATGTGGCACTCCCGGCATTCGATCGTGCGGCGCGGATCGCCCGGATGGTTCCAGCGGCTCTT
>DASTNM010000621.1:0-2752 GCA_035762745.1 Candidatus Polarisedimenticolia bacterium | reverse complement strand
TGACGCCTCGCTTCCCGACCGGGTTGTCCTCGTAGATGTTCGGCGCGTTCCAGTCCTCGTCCGTCGGCAGGTAGCCGAGCACGCGCGCGCTGTCCGGCGAGAGCGTGCGCTGCGCCGCCTCGAAGATCGTCTTGCCGTCGAACTGCCCGTAGGGCCGGCGCGGATCCCCGTTCGGTCCGCCGGACCAGGACTGGGCGCCCGGGTTGGCCCGCTCCAGAAGCTCGAGGATCCGCGCGTCCCAGAACTGCGGGTAGCCGCCGTACGGCTTGGTCTCGACGTTGGCCCACCACATCTGCTCCTGCCCCTTGCTGAAGGTCCAGGTCGACTTGCACGCCATGGTGCAGGACTGGCAGGCGATGCAGCGGTTGATGTTGAACACGAAGGCGAACTGCCGCTCCGGGTAGGCGGCCTTGTAGGGATAGTCCATCTCCCGTCCGAGCTGCCAGTTGAACACCTTACTCATCGGCGCACCCCCCGGAATGCGGCCCGGTCCCGGACGGACCCGGCTCGCGATCGACGCAGCGCATGCGGCCCCAGACGCCGACGGTCTCGCGGACGATGGCGGTCACCGCCTCCTCCCCGAGGTGCCGCCAGGCCCGGAAGGCGCCGGCGTAGAACGGTTGCTTGAAGAGGCTCAGGAGCTGGCGCTCGTCGTACCCGAGCCGGGCGAACTCCTCCGCGAACACGTAGGCCATCTCGCGCTCCTCCGCCTCGCCGCCCGGGAGCGCCACTCCCACCAACAGCATCGGGTCCTGTGGATCGGGATCGTCGTAGGGCATCGGCTCACCCCTCCCGGGTCTCGGTCTTGATCAGGTCGCCCTTGAGATAGCGCTTCATGTAGTCGCTCTCGTTGTCGGGCGTGAAGCCGGTCGTGGCCGGCTGCCAGATCCCCTTGCCGCCCAGGCCGCCGTCCTCCGCCTTGCTGATGCGGACCAGCGTCTCCTTGGGCACCGTGTTGATGGCGTGGTTGTCGGCCTCCCCGCCGAAGATGAAGCCCATGAAAGCCTTTGCCTTGTGGAAGAGGCTGTCGGTCTGGTGCATCGGCATGTGCCAGTTGCGCGTCAGCGACTGCTGCGAGCCGTAGCGCAGGTTCGACTGGTAGCCTGTGTTGGCCGACAGGGCCCGGCCGTCGGGGCGCGTCTCGTGCGCCTTGACGCTGCGCTCCGTGGCGATGAACGGAGCGTGCTTCATCATCACGATGTTGTAGGGGTAGGCGTGGTTGTACTTCACGCGCAGCATGCAGCGGGCGACCTTGTAGAACGGGTCGCCCGGCTTCGCCCCGAGGTACGGCCGGTCCGCCGGGTTGGCGTCGACGTAGACGTAGTCGCCGTCGTTGATCTTGAGGTCGCGTGCCGCCTGCGGGTTGATGTGGATCTGGTGCTCACCGACCGAGGGGGAGCGCCGGTCGAGGCGGTACGGATCGCCGAAGTTCGAGTCGTACAGCATGTGCCAGTCGACGTTGGACCACGAGCTGTGCACGCGGTGGCGGGTCTTCGGCGTCAGGCAGTAGAAACGGAAGCCCTTCTCCCAGAGGAAATTCCTGGTCGTCTTGACCTGGGCCCAGGGCATCTTGAGGTTGCGGATCGTGCGCTCGTCCCAGTGCTGGGCGGTGGCGGGGACGCCGTAGCTCTCCGGCCGCACGTGCGGGTTGCTGCTGACGATGACGTTCGGCAGGTAGGGGGTCGCCTCCGGCCCCTCGCGGTGCACGATGAAGTTCTCGCCATATTCGATCGCCTCGGGGACGTCGGCGTAGGCGTGCAGGCGCCCGGTGTCGGTGTGGAACGGCTCGTCGTCGTGCACCTGCTCGTAGAACGGGATGCGCGGGTAGGTCCGGAAGAGCATCAGCGAGCCGCCCGGCGGGCCGTACTTGCCGGCCATGATGTCCTCGAGCCTGTACCCCTTGGTCGTCGTGCTGGTGTCGAGGAGGCGCTGGATGTAGACGTCGCGCCTGCGGGCGTGCTCGAAGTGGAACATGTCGTGGAAGCGCCGATCCCCGGTGGCGCCCGCCAGCCCCTCGGCGATGCCGGCCAGGATCGCCAGGTCGTCCTTGCTGTCGAAGACCGGCGGGATGCCCCCCTTCCAGATCTGCAGGAAGGGATTGGAGCAGGAGGCGGTGATCTCGAGCCCCTCGAACTCCATCCAGGAGTTGGCCGGCAACGCCACGTCGGCGTACTCGATCGAGGCGGTCATCTGGATGTCGATCGAGACGATCATCTCGACGTTCGGATTGACGTTCTTGATCATCTCGTAGGCCCACTTGGCGTTGTTGATCAGGTTGACGTTGGTGAAGATCAGCGCCTTCGTGGGTGTCGGCATGTGCGTCTCGCCGGTGAAGCACTTGCGCCCGAACTTCGGTGTCTTGACGATCAGCGCCTTGTCCCCGTGGTTCCAGTAGGCCGGCTCCTCGTCCTTGGTGTAGGCGTGGGCCTTCACGGTGTTTCCCGCGGCGTCGGGGTCGAGGGTCAGATCGAAGGGGTCCTCGGCCACCCACCCCTTGAAGCCCGGCCCGGTCCAGGGCGAGCCCTGGAAGAGCGCCGCCTTGTAGTTGCCGGCCCAGGTGTGGCAGCCGGCGCCCGGCATTCCGAAGTTGCCGGTCAGCATCAGCGGCAGGTGGGCGGCGCGGTTCATCTCGGTGGCGTGGAACCAATGGTTGATCCCCTCGCCCTGATGGATCGCCACCGGCTTGGTGGTGGCGATGTCCCTGGCCAGCCGCTCGACGAGATCGCGGGGCGCCTGGGTAATCTCACAGACC
>DASTNM010000620.1:0-9611 GCA_035762745.1 Candidatus Polarisedimenticolia bacterium | reverse complement strand
ACGCTCGAGCATTTGTCTCAGGTGCTTGAGATTCAACGGCACATCCTCCTGCGGCCGCGATTATAGGTCATCCTTGACAGCCCGCCCGGGCTTGCGTAGCATGAGCCCGAACTACGCAGCGGGCGGGCTTTGTACGCGCCCACACAGATCGACCAGCGCACGGGATGAGCGGATGAGCCATTCGCACGACAAGCGTCGTCACCCTCGCGTCTCCAGGCGGCTTCGGGTCAGATCCGATCACCACGAGGCCCTCGATCTGGAGACGATCGATCTGAGCGCCGGCGGCCTCTCCTGCACGACACCGGTCTTCCTCCCTCTTATGACCAAGATGGCCCTCGCGCTCCGCCTGCCCGGCGGGACGGAAGGCGCGGATCCGGACGAGCAGGTGGTGAAGGGTGAGGCGGTCGTCGTCAGGACCGAGCCGCCGGCCCCTTCGCGCTCGACCGACGGCTACCGCGTGGCCCTGTTCTTCTCCCGCATGGAGGAGGCGGACCGCCAGAAGCTCCTGAACTATCTCAAGAAGCACAACGGCAAGAGCGGCGGCGCCTGAGGCCTCCCCCGGGCACGGGTGTCGGTCGCGGGGGGGTTCCGTGAGGCGATTTGTCGTCGGCGTGACCGGCGCCAGCGGGACAATCTGCGCCCGCTCGATCCTGCGCGAGCTCGTCCGCCACGCCGAGGTCGAGCGGGTCCACCTGGTCCTCAGTCAGTACGCGCTCTTGACGATCAACGCCGAGCTGGGATGCCACGCCAGGGATGAGGCGGAGGCGGCTCGGGCGCTGCTCGAGGAGGCCGCCGCGACCGCGCGCGCCGGACGCAGCGAGGCGGACGGTGCCTCCAAGATCGTCCTGCACCGCTCGGGCGACATGGCGGCGGCGGTCAGCAGCGGGTCGTACCCGTGCGACGGGATGGTGGTGGTGCCGTGCAGCGGCGGGACGCTGGCGGCGATCGCCAACGGCACCTCGACCAACCTGGTGCAGCGCGCCGCCGAGGTGACGCTGAAGGAGCGCCGGCCGCTGATCCTCGCCTTCCGTGAGTCGCCGCTGAGCCTGGTGCATGCCGAGAACCTGGCGCGCGCCTCGCGCGCCGGGGCGATCGTCTTTCCGCTCACCCCTTCCTTCTACAACCGCCCGCAGGGGATCGACGAGATCGTGGAGCAGTTCACCGCCCGCATCTTCGACCTGCTGCGCCTTCCCCACTCCCTCGGCAAGCGATGGGGAGCGCCCCGCTGAGCGCCGGGGGCCGCGGCGCCGCCGCGCGCGCCGCGAGCCTTTCGCCCTCCCTCCCCTCCCGGGCGCGCGGCCTGGGCGCGCTCGCCGCCACGCTGTCGATGATCAAGTTCGAGCACACGCTCTTCGCGCTGCCGTTCGCATTCACCGGGGCGATCCTGGCGGCCGGGGGGGCGCCGTCGTGGCGCCAGGTGCTGTGGATCCTCGGCGCGATGGTCGGGGCCCGAAGCGCGGCGATGGTCTTCAACCGGATCGCCGACCTCGATTTCGACCGGCGCAACCCGCGCACGGCGGCGCGGCCGCTGGTGACCGGGGCGCTCGGGCTGTCGTTCGCCTGGGGCTTCCTTCTGGCGAGCGTGGCCCTCTTCTTCCTGAGCGCGGCGCTGCTCAACCGGCTGGCGCTATGGCTCGCCGCGCCGGCCCTGGCGCTGATTCTTTCTTATTCCTACGCCAAGCGGGTCACCTGGCTGACGCACCTGCACCTCGGCGCCGCGCTCGGGCTGGCGCCGCTCGGCGCATGGATCGCCGTGCGCGGCAGTCTCGACACGGCCCCCCTGGCGCTGGCGGCGGCGGTCACGCTCTGGGTCGCCGGCTTCGACGTCATCTACTCCTGCCAGGACGTCGAGTTCGATGCGCGCGAGGGGCTGCAGTCGATGCCGCGCCGCTTCGGGATCGCCGCGGCGCTCCGGATCTCCCGGGGGTTCCACGCGGGGACGGCGGGGCTGCTTCTCGCGCTGCCTCTGCTCGTGCCGCTCGGGGGGGCCTACCTGGCCGGGGCGCTCGCGACCATGGCGCTTCTATGGTACGAGCACCGGCTGGTGCGGCCGGACGACCTCAGCCGGGTGAACCAGGCGTTCTTCACCGTCAATGGCTGCGTCAGCTTCCTGGTGTTCATGGCGACGGCGGCCGACCTGGCGCTGCGCCGCTGAATCCGGTCAGGAGCAGGTAGAGATCGCGCACGTTGGTGCCGGTCGGGCCGGTCACCACGGCGTCCCCCAGCTTCTGGAAGAGGCGGTGGCTGTCGGCGGCGCGCAGGATCTTCTCCGGATCGAGACGCACTGAGCGGGCGCGCTCGAGAGTGGTGCCGTCGGCGAAGGCGCCGGCTGCGGGCGAGTTCCCGTCGCGGCCGTCGCTGCCGATCGCCAGAAACGCCCAGGGGCGCGCCCCGAGCCCGGCCATGCGCAGCGCCAGTCGCAGCGCGAACTCCTGACAGCGGCCGCCGCTGCCCGCCCCCATCGGCGTCGTCAGCACTTCCCCCCCCAGGACCAGCAGGCGCATCCCGGGCGGCGCCGCCTCGACGGAGCGCGCCACCATCTCGACCGCCTGCTCGACCGGCCCGGTCACCTCGTGCGGCATCGCCTCGGCTGAGAACCCGCGCGTCAAACCGGAGCGCACGGCGGCGTCGCGCAGATCGCGATTCGAAAGGATCGACTCCCAGCGGGCGCGACGGAAGAGCGGATCGCGCGGCTTCGGGGTCTCCGGGATCCTGCCGGGCCGGAGCGCCTCGAGGACGCGCACCGGCAGCGCCGGGGCGAGGCCGTAGCGGTCGATCGCCCCGATCATGTCGTCCAACGTGGTGCGGTCGGGAAGCGATGGACCGGAGGCCACTTCCTCGTAGCGTTCGGCGTCGACGTCGCACAGGATGAGCGTTGTCTGGCTCCCGGCGCGGCGCGCCGCCACCGCCAGCCGCCCTCCCTTCACCGCCGACAGATGCTTGCGCACGGCGTTGATGGCGCCGATCGGCGCTCCGGAGGCGACCAGCAGCCGGTGCAGAGTGATCAGCTCGGGCGGCCTGATGAACGGGGCCAGCGGCGCCTCCATGAGCGCCGAGCCGCCGCCGGAGGCGAGGTAGACGATGTCGTCCCCGGCGCCGGCGCGCGCCCCGAAGGCGAGCGCTTTGCGGCCGGCGGCGAACGATCCCGGCCCCGGGATCGGGTGCTCGGCTTTCAGGAGCGCCAGTCGGAGCGCCGCCAGTCCCGGGCGCGCCGGGGGCTTCGCCCCCGGTGCTGCGCCCCCGCCCGCTTCCTCGTCACGCGGCGCCACCAGGAGCGCCTGCACCGCGCGGCGTGTCTCCGTCTTCTGGAGACAGCGCAGCAGCCCCTCGGTCATCCCGGCCGCCGCCTTGCCGAAGGCCACGAGAAGCAGGCGGCCGCGCCGCTGCAGGCGCATCGGCCGGCCCCCGATCACCAGGCGGCCGGGGGCGGCGCGCACGGCGCGCTCGACGGCCCGCCCCGGGTCGCAGCCGGCGATGGCATCGCGGGCGATCACACGCAGGAGCTGCGCCGCCGGACTCCCCCTGGCGCCCGGCCGGCCGCCGTCGCTCATTCCCGCCTCCGCGGCGCTGCGCCCCGTCGCGCCGTGGCGGTGGATCGCGTCACCTCCCACGAAACCCCGACGCCCCAAGGGTTCTCCGGCCCCCGGTCAAACGCTGTCACGACGCGGCTCTCCAAAGGAACCCCGCGCAAGCGCTTGACCCGTGCGTCTTGACAAGGGATCTGGGGCTCTGGTATAAGGCCATCAACCGTTAGGCGCTGGTCAGCGTGTTTCACAACCGTACCACTTTGAGGGAGGTGGCTCCATGAACAAGGCCGATCTCATCGACAAGATCGCCAAGGACGCTCGCATCAGCAAGACGGCGGCCGGAAAGGCCCTCGACTCGCTGGTCGACGGGGTCACGAAGTCGCTGAAGAAGGGTGACCGGGTCGCGCTCGTCGGCTTCGGGACCTTCACGGTCTCCAAGCGCAAGGCGCGCGTTGGCCGCAATCCCCAGACCGGTGAGCAGATCGAGATCAAGGCCCGCAAGGTGGCTCGTTTCCGCCCGGGCAAGGAGCTGGCGGCGGCGATCCGCTGACCGTCGGCCCACGCGAGACATCCCCGCACGCGGGGATCTGATGAGATCCACGGGGGCGGCCGCCCGGCGAGGCGGCCGCCCCCGTGTTGTCTCCGGCGCTCTCTCCGGCGGCATCACTCGACGCTGAGCAGGACCATCCCCGCCTCGACCGTCTCCCCCGGCTTCACGCGCACCGAGGTGACGCGGCCGTCCTTGGGGGCCGGCAGCTCGTTCTCCATCTTCATCGCCTCGACCACGACCAGCCCTTCGCCGCGCTTGACCTCCTGTCCCTCGCGCACCAGGAGGGCGGTGATCTTCCCAGGCATGATCGAGCGGACCTCGGCGCGCCCCTGCCGCTGCGGCGCCGCCGGCCCGGCGCCGCGGCGCAGCGGGTCGAGCAGGCGCACGGGGTAGGTCCGGCCGCCGATCGTCACGCTGCAGCGGATCTCGCCGCCCGGACCGTTCCCCGCGCCCGGCGCGCGGTGGCGCGTCACGACCGCCTCGACCGTCCGGCCGGCGAGATCGATCAGGATCGAGCCCTGGCCGCGACGCGTCTCGATCTCGCGCCGCGTCCCTTCTGGAGGGCCCTCGAGCCGCGCCGTGTGCCGGCCGCCTCCGCGCCGCACCACCTCGATCGCCAGCTCCTTCTCTCCGATTCGGGCCAGGTAACGCATCGGTCAATCTCGCGGAGCGGCCGCAGTGCGCGTGGCGCGCGGCCGGCGCGACTCCATCAGGGCGCGGCGGCCGGCCAGCGTCCAGGGACCCGGGCCGGAATCGGCGCCCGCGGCGGTGGAGCCGATGGCCCCGCCGGGCGCACCGGTCAGCAGACCGCCGCCCCGGCCGGCGGCGCGACCGGCCTCGTCGCTGACCGCCACGGCGGCGGCGATGGCGGCCGCCTCGGCGTCGGGCCCGGCATCGTTGATCGCCGCGGCGAGGCGCGGCAGGGCGCGGTCGACCCAGGCGATGTCGATCTGCCCTGACATGAATTCGGCGTCGGCCAGCGCCTCGCGGTGGAACGGGATCGTGGTGCTGACGCCGGCGACCAGAAACTCGTCGAGCGCCCGGCGCATCCGGGCGATCGCCTGCGCCCGGTCCCGCCCCCAGGTGATCAGCTTGGCGATCAGGGCGTCGTAGTGGAGCGAGATCTCGTCTCCCGGCTGCAGCGCCGTGTCGACGCGCACTCCGGGGCCGGCGGGAAGCCGGAGCGCCGTCACCCGTCCCGGGGAGGGATTGAAGCCGTTCGCCGGGTCCTCGGCCAGGATGCGACACTCGAGGGCCCAGCCGCGCGGCTTCAGACGTTCCTGTCGGAGGGTCAGCGGCTCGCCGCGTGCCACCTCGATCTGGGCCCGCACCAGATCGACGACGGTGACCAGCTCGGTGACCGGATGCTCGACCTGCAGCCTGGCGTTGACCTCCATGAAATAAGGGCTCCCCTCGGCGTCGACCAGGAACTCGACCGTGCCGGCGTTACGGTAGCCGCAGGCCTTGACCACCTCCAGCGCCAGTTCCCCCATCCTGGCGCGCGTCTCGCGGTCGAGGGCGGTCGAAGGGGCCTCCTCGATCAGCTTCTGGTGCCGGCGCTGCACCGAGCACTCCCGCTCGCCCAGGTGCACGGCGTGGCCGTGGGCGTCCGCCAGGACCTGGATCTCGACATGCCGCACCGATTCGAGGAGCTTCTCGGCGTAGACGCCGTCGTCACCGAAGGAGGCCTTCGCCTCCGAGCGGGCGGCGCGATAGGCCGCTGCCAGGTCGGCCTCCTGCCGCACCACGCGCATCCCCTTGCCGCCTCCGCCGGCCGCCGCCTTCAGGATGATCGGGTAGCCGGTCTCGCGCGCGAATCGCTTGAGCGTGGCGACGTCGTGCACGCGCTCGGTGAGGCCCGGGATCACCGGCACCCCCCGTTTCGACATCAGGCGCCGCGCTTCGACCTTGTCTCCCATGGCACGCATCGCCTCGGGGGGCGGGCCGATGAAGATGAGGCCGGCGGCGCCGACCGCTTCGGCGAACTCCGGGTTCTCGGCCAGGAAGCCGTACCCCGGGTGGATGGCATCGGCCTTCGCCGCGAGGGCGGCACCGACGATCGCGCCGATGTCGAGATACGAGGAGGCGGCCGGCGGCGGTCCGATGGGATAGGCGGCGTCGGCCAGACGCACGGGAAGGGAGTCGCGGTCGGCCTCGGAGCAGACGATCACCGGCGACAGCCCGAGGTCGCGGCAGGCGCGCAGGACCCGCAGGGCGATCTCACCGCGATTGGCGATCAGGATGCGTCGCATCATGGGGCCGCGCCTCGCCTTCTTCTACAGCGGGATGTTGCCGTGCTTCTTCGGGGGATTGGTGTCTTTCTTGGTGCGCAGGAGAGCGAGCGCCCGGATCACCTTGGCGCGTGTCGAGCGCGGCTCGATCACCTCGTCGACGAAGCCGCGCTCGGCGGCGACGTACGGGTTGGCGAACTTGTCCCGGAACTCGGCGACTTTCTTCTGGCGCAGCGCGTCGGCGTCCCGCGCCGCCTGGAGCTCACGGCGGAAGAGGACGTTCACCGCCCCCTCGGGACCCATCACCGCAATCTCGGCCGTCGGCCAGGCGAAGTTGAAATCGGTGCGGATGTGCTTCGATCCCATGACGCAGTAGGCGCCGCCATAGGACTTTCGCGTGATCACCGTCACCTTCGGCACGGTCGCCTCGGCGAAGGCATACAGCAGCTTGGCTCCGTGGCGGATGATGCCTCGATGCTCCTGATCGGTCCCGGGGAGGAAGCCCGGGACGTCCTCGAAGGTCACGATCGGGATGTTGAAGGCGTCGCAGAAGCGCACGAAGCGCGCCCCCTTGAGGGAGGCGTCGATGTCGAGCGTCCCGGCCAGCACCGCCGGCTGGTTGGCGACGATGCCGACGGAGCCGCCGTCGAGTCGCCCGAAGCCGACGACGAGGTTCCTGGCGTAATGCTCGTGCACCTCGAGGAAGGCCCCCTCGTCGAGGACCGCGCGGAGCACATCCTTGATGTCGTACGGCTTGTTCGGATCGGCGGGCACGAGGGCGTCGAGCCTGTCGTCCTCGCGATCGGGGTCGTCGGCCGGTTCGCGGCGCGGCGGATCCTCCATGTTGTTCGAGGGCAGGTACGACAAGAGGTCGCGGATGAGCCCCAGGGCGGCGCGATCATCGGCGGCGGCGAAGTGGGCCACGCCGCTCACGGTGGCGTGCGTCAGGGCGCCTCCGAGCGCCTCCTTGGTCACCTCCTCGTGCGTCACCGACTTGATGACGTCGGGGCCGGTGATGAACATGTAGGAGGTCCCCTCGACCATGATGTTGAAGTCGGTGATCGCCGGCGAGTAGACGGCGCCACCCGCGCACGGTCCCATGATGGCCGAGATCTGCGGCACGACCCCCGAGGCCAGGGTGTTGCGCAGGAAGATGTCGGCGTAGCCGGCGAGCGAGACGACCCCCTCCTGGATGCGCGCCCCGCCCGAGTCGTTGAGGCCGATGACCGGCACGCCGACCTTCAGCGCCAGGTCCATGATCTTGCAGATCTTCTGGGCGTAGGTCTCGGAGAGGGAGCCGCCGAAGACGGTGAAGTCCTGCGCGAAGACGAAGACGGGGCGCGCGTCGATCGTGCCGTGGCCCGTGATGACCCCGTCACCGGGGATGCGCTGCGACTCCATGCCGAAGTCGTGAGAGCGGTGGACGACGAAGCGATCGAGCTCCTGGAAGGTGCCGGGGTCGAGAAGGAGCTCGACGCGCTCGCGCGCCGGCAGCTTTCCCTCGGCCTTCTGCCGCGCCTGGCGCTCGGCGCCGCCGCCCTGCTCGGCCTCCCGGTTCCTCCGCCTCAGTTCGTCGAGCCGGTCGGAGGCCACCTCAGCCTTTCCGCACCTGCGGCGGCAGCTTCTCCCAGTCCTTCAGGAACTTTTGCAGCCCGATGTCGGTGAGAGGGTGCTTGATGAGGGACTCCAGGACCGAAAACGGCATGGTGGCGATGTCGGCTCCGATGGTGGCGGCGTCGATCACGTGCAGGGGGTTCCTGATGCTGGCGGCCAGGATCTCGCAGGCGTAGTCGTAGTTGTCGAAGATCGCCCGGATCTCGCGCACGATGTCCATGCCGACGTGGCTGATGTCGTCGAGCCGGCCGATGAAGGGGCTGACGTAGGAGGCGCCGGCCTTGGCCGCCAGGAGGGCCTGGCTGGGGGAGAAGATCAGCGTCGTGTTGATCTTGATCCCCTCGGAGGAGAGCGTCTTGATCGCCCGCAGCCCCTCGCGGATCATCGGGATCTTGACGATGACGTTCGGGGCGGCGATGCGGCGCATGATGTCGCGGCCTTCGCGGATCATCTCGTCGGAGGTGACCGACACCACCTCGGCGCTGACCGGCCCGGAGACGACCGAGCAGATCTCCCGCACCACCTCGTAGAAGTCGCGTCCCTCCCTGGCCACGAGTGACGGGTTGGTGGTGACGCCGTCGAGGATCCCCCAGGACGCCGCCTCCCGGATCTCTTGCACGTTCGCCGTGTCGAGAAAGATCTTCATCTCCCTCCCCTACGCATCCTTGCCGTTGCCGCCGTGCGCCGCCGGCAGGACGGGCCCCGCCGGGCCGTCGCTCCCGGTCCCCTGGTCGCTCCCAACATCCGTGCTCCCGCCGCCTCCGGCAGGCGGCGCCGGACCCTCCACGGGATCGGCGTCCTTCTCGGCCACCCGCGCCACCGCCACGACCGCGTCCCCCTCCTCGAGGTGGATCAGGCGCACCCCCTGCGTCGGGCGCCCCATGAGGGAGATGTCCTTCGTGTTGGTGCGGATGATCTTGCCGTAGACGGTGATGACCATCACCTGGTCGTCGTCGGCCACTTCCATCACGCGGACGACCGGCCCGGTCTTGTCGGTCACCTTGAGGTTGATGATGCCCGATCCTCCGCGCCCCTGGAGGCGGTACTCCCCCACCTCGGTGCGCTTGGCGTAGCCCTTGCCGCTGACCGTCAGGATGGTGCCATCCTTGGACCTGAGCGAGTCCATCTCGACGATGGTATCCCCATCCGCCAGCCGCATGCCGATGACGCCGTACGCGGCGCGGCCCATCGGGCGGGCGTCCTCCTCCGGAAAGCGGATCGCCTGTCCCTGGGCGGTCGCCATGAAGATCTCCTGCTTGCCGTCGGTCAGCTTCACCGACAGGAGCTCGTCCCCCTCCTCGACGCCCAGGGCGATGATGCCGCCGGCGCGTGGATTGCCGTAAGCGGACAGCGCGGTCTTCTTGATGATCCCCTTGCGGGTGCAGAAGACGACGAAGCGGTCCTCGGCGAAGTCCTTGGTGGCCACCAGCGCGGCGACCTTCTCCTCGGGGGTGAGCTCGACGAAGTTGACGATGTTCTTCCCCTTGCCGGCGGCGCCGATCTGCGGGATCTCGTGCACCTTCAGCCAGTGGACGCGCCCCTTGGTCGTGAAGATCAGGATCGAGGCGTGCGTCGAGGCGACGAACAGGTGCTCGACGAAGTCCTCCTCGCGCGTCGTCATCCCGGTGCGTCCCTTGCCGCCCCGCCGCTGGCTGCGGTAGAGGGAGAGCGGGTTGCGCTTCATGTAGC
>DASTNM010000619.1:0-2169 GCA_035762745.1 Candidatus Polarisedimenticolia bacterium | reverse complement strand
CATGACGCCCCCGAATAGGGCGGAGGTCCTGCCGCGCTTCTTCCACACCTCCAAGCAGGAGGCGAAGGCGGTCGCGGTCGAGATCTGCCCCCAGGAAGCGGTGCCGAAGCGCGAGGTGGTGACGTCGGTGGCGCCAGCATGCGCTCGGCCGCTCCCGCCGGCCGCGACGCCGAGCCCGGCGCGGCAAGACGTCGCGGAAGTTCGTCCAAGTGAACTCGCGCTCGCGTCTCCACCGCCGGCCGCTCCGGCTCCGCGAACCGTCGCCGAGCCCCTCACCGCCGAGCTGCGCCGGTTGCACGTGACGGTCTCGAAGCGGTTCCTGGAGAAGCTCGACGCCGCCCGCGACGCGCTCTCCCACTCCCACCCGGGCGCTGATGCCGAGGCGATCCTGGAAGCAGGGCTCGATCTCATCATCGAGCGGGCGGCGAAAAGGAAGGGGCTCGTGGCGAAGCCGAGGACGCCACCCCCTCTCCCTGGCCCTCTCCCCCAACGGCTTGCTGACCATTCATCGCATCGTGCGGAATCGGCTTAGGTAACGCGGGCTTCACCGTGAGTTCCCTCCTCTCCCCCGAACCCTCGGGGGAGAGGTCGGGAGAGGGGGGGGGCCGGCGCATCTCAGTCCCTCGCTCGTCCGTTCGATCGCGAGTCGGGCGGAGTCGTGATCTGGTGCGGGGTCATGACGATCCCGGCCGGCGCCAGTGCCTTCGCCAAGCAGTTCTTCGGTCATGCGGACCTGGGCGATGTCCGGCGAAGAAGCGCGCTTGTGGAGCTCGTCGCCGGGCTTGTGCGGAATCCGGCCGGGCGGATCACGCAGGTTTACGCGACCTCAGCGGCGCGGGAGCGGGCCTATCGGTTCGTCGAGAACTCCGCCGTCCAGGCGGCCGCGCTGACCCGTGCGCTTGCGATGGCCGTGGGCGCGCTCGTGAACCTGGCGACCATGTCCTACGTGGTCATCGATGGGTCGAGCCTCACCCTCGCGGATCCCCGCGGGCGGAAGGATTTCGGCCAGGTCGGCACCCACCACAAGGGCGCGCGGGGACTGAAGGTCATCTCGGCCTACGCGGTCAGCATGGCTGGCGTCCCCCTGGGCATCCTCTGGCAGGAGTTCTGGGCGCGACGGAAGCGCACGCGGCGCGGGCTCAAGTCCACCGACAATCGCAGACGGGAGGCGTGCGAGAAGGAAACGCAGCGCTGGCTGGACGTCATCCACCATGCGGCTTGCCACGTCGACGCGGTCAAGGCGTGGTTCCTCGTCGACCGTGAGGGGGACTCGCGACTGCTGCTTCAGGCCCTCGCGTCGCTCGGGTCCCGGTTCACTGTCCGCTCCTCCTGGAACCGCCTCCTCGTCGCCGGGAGAAGCGGGAAACGCCGGTACCTGCGAGGAGTAATGGCCAAGGCATCCGTCGTGGCGGAATACGCCGTGAAGGTCCCGGCAGCACACGGGCGCAAGGCACGCACCGCGAGGATGTGTGTCCGCACGAGGCGCGTGCCGCTGCTGCTGAGGGACCGTTGGCACGGCACCTCCAGCGTCCTGGAGTTGAACGTGGTCTGGGCGGTCGAGGTGGGCACCAACCCGCACGGCGAGAAGCCGCTCGACTGGATGCTCCTCTCCAACGCCCCCATCGATACCCACGCCCAGGCGCTCTCCATCGTCCGCAGCTACCAGATGCGCTGGCGCATCGAGGACTTCCACAAGACCTGGAAGTCGGGGCGCTGCAACGTCGAGCAGACCCAGTTGCACTCCATGCACGCGGCGATCATCTTCGCCGTCATGCACGCCGCCGTCGCCGCTCGCGCAGAGCACCTCAAGCACCAGTCCCGCACCACCCCCGACGAGCCCGCCTCCGCAGAGCTGTCACCTTACGAGCGAAAGGCGGTTGCGATCCTCGCCTTCGACGCGCTCAACCAGCCCATCGCGCGGGGCGGTCGCCGCCAGTCGAAGGAGGTCGCTCCCGACGAGGACATGATGACGCTCGGCGAGGCGGTCCTCTGGATCGCCCGCTTCGGCGGCTACACGGGCAAGTCATCGGGCGGCCCCCCCGGAGCCATCACCATAGGCCGCGGCCTCGACTTCGTCGCCGGCGCCGCCACGGTTCTCGAAGCCGCTGACATCGTCGCCGCCGCAAAGCGGCGTAAATGAGATCAATGGTCAGCAAGCCGTTGGGGGAG
>DASTNM010000618.1:0-8375 GCA_035762745.1 Candidatus Polarisedimenticolia bacterium | reverse complement strand
CGCTCCTCCGGCGCGTTGTCGATCGAATCGAACGACCGCACCTGGATCTTCGGGAACTTCTTGTTCAACACCATCGTGATCGCCGACGTCAACGTCGTCTTCCCGTGATCCACGTGCCCGATCGTCCCCACGTTCACGTGTGGCTTCGTCCTCTGGAACTTCTCCTTGGACATCTCGATCCTCCAGCGACCCGGGGCCGGTCCCTGCCGGCCGCCGACGGCCCGTTCGTGGCGGGCTCTTTATCGCTGCCCCGAAGGTGCCTTCCACTCCGCCCTCGCGGCAGATGTCATCCGATAGGTGGAGCCCACGACCGGGATTGAACCGGTGACCCCTTCCTTACCAAGGAAGTGCTCTACCACTGAGCCACGTGGGCCCTGGAAATAAACCATGGAGCGGGAAACGGGATTCGAACCCGCGACCCTCAGCTTGGAAGGCTGATGCTCTACCCCTGAGCTACTCCCGCGCCGTTCGCGACCGGCTGGGGGAAGGGACCGCTCCCTTCCGGACCCTCGCCTCAGCCGGATCGTCCCTTGGATGCCGCCCCCGTGATGGTGGGGAGAGGAGGATTCGAACCTCCGAAGCACAACGGCGGCAGATTTACAGTCTGCTCCCTTTGACCGCTCGGGAATCTCCCCATGACGTCACGCTCGCCCAGAAACAAAATACCGCCCGCGCGGGCATGGAGCTGGCGAAGGGATTTGAACCCCCGACCGGCTGATTACAAATCAGCTGCTCTACCCGCTGAGCTACGCCAGCATGGCAAACGCGAGATATTAACACGAGGCTTCCGGATACCGCAACACCTTCGTTTCAATAAAATTGGCGCTCCGAGGCTGCAGCCCCCCCGGTCCTACCCTCCCCCTCGGCACTTTTCGCTCTTCGTAGACCTTGCCTGCGCCCCATCCAGGAGGCCGCGCCGTTGGCGCACCGCCTCGAACAGGACGATCCCGGCCGCCACCGCCAGGTTCAGCGATTCGACCCCCTCCGACAGCGGGATCGACAGCCTCTCGTCGCAGGTCTCGAGCGCCAGGCGGCGCAGCCCCTTCCCCTCCGCGCCGAGGACCAGGGCGAGAGGCATCCGCATGTCGAACTCGGTCCAGGCGCGGCCCCCCTGCGGGTCGAGACCGACGACCCAGATCCCACGCTCCTTCAGCTCCTTGAGGAACGAGACGATGTTCCCCACCCGGGCGACCGGCAGCCGCTCCGCCGCCCCCGCGGCCGTCCGCAGGGCGGCCGCGGTCAGGCCGACCGCGCCGTGCACCGGCAGGAACAGGCCATCGGCACCGGCCGCCGCCGCCGACCGGATGACCGCCCCCAGGTTGCGGGGATCCTCGACGCCGTCCAGGACGACGAGGAGCGGCACGCGGTCCGCGGCGCGCTTCAGGATTTCTTCCGGATCGGCGTAGGCCGTCTCCGCCGCGATCGCCACCACCCCCTGGTGCGTCCCACCCCCCGCCAGCCTGTCGAGCGCCTGGCGCGGCTGCCTCAGAACGGCAAGCCCGGCGACGCGCGCCGCCTCGAGGATGGCCCGGACCTTCTCGTCCTGCCGGCCCGCCTGGATGACGACGCGCGTGACGCTCTCCGGGCGCGCCCGGATCGCTTCGAGCACGGCGTGCGGACCGAGCAGACGATCGCTCACGGAGCCACACCGGTGGCCGTCGCCGCCAGCAGCGACCGGGCCCGCTCGGCGCAGGAGGCGACCCGGCGGCCCAGTGGCAGTCTGCTCCCCTCTTCGATCACCGGTAGCAGCCTGACCAGCTCCGGGCCCGAGGGGGATCCGGTCAGGGCGATCCGCAGGGGGTGGTAAAGGTCCTTCCCCTTGGCGCCCGTCTCCCGGCGAATCTCGTCGGCGATCACCTGGAAGCGCGGCGCGCTCAGCGGTTCCTGGCCCAGCCGCCCGGCCAGTCCCTCGATCACCCGGCGAGCCCTGGCGTCCGTGAGCGCCTCGCGGACCTGGTGATCGGCGAGACTGGCCCGGGCCGAGAAGTCGAACAGGAACGCCGCCTCCTTCGGCAGCTCCCCCATGCGCGGCAGCCGCTCGGCGTAAAGCAGGGCCAGGCGAGCCACCCAGTCCCACACCTCCGCCGGCATTTCAGAGCCCAGGATGCCGGCCCGGCCGAGCGGCTCGCGGGCAAGGTCGACCAGCCGCGCCGGCGGCAATCGCGCCATGTGGCGCGCCGCCAGAGCGTCGATCTTCACCAGATCCAGGGTCGCTGGCGACTTGGAGATCGAGTCCAGGTTGAAGGCGGCCAGGAGTTCCTCGCGCGTCAGCAGATCCTGTCCCCCGGGCGGGGACCAGCCGAGGAGCGCCAGGCCGTTGATCAGCCCCTCCGGCGGGTACCCCTGGTCACGGAACCAGGCGACCGAGGCCGCTCCCTCGCGCTTGCTGAGCGGCGCCCCGCCGGGGGCGACGATCAGGGGTAGATGGGCGAACTCGGGCAGTGTGGAGGCCTGGAGCGACCGATAGATCAGGACCTGGCGGGGGGTGTTCGAGAGATGATCGTCCCCCCGGATCACATGGGTGATGCCCATCAGCAGGTCGTCGACCACCACGGCGAAGTTGTACGATGGCCAGCCGTCCGACCGCAGCAGGACGAAATCACCGATCTGGGAGAGCGGGAACCTCACCGTCCCATGCACCCGGTCGACGAACGACACCGCCCCCTCGCCGGCTGCCGCGGCCGCCACGTTGAAGCGGATCGCCGACCGCTCGCTCCGGCGCCGCGCCTGCGCCTCGGCGCGCGGGATCTTCCGGCAGCGCCCGGAGTAGAGCGACGCCCGGCCCGCGTCCCGCTGCGCCGCCCGCTCCTGTTCGATCTGCTCGGAGGAGCAGAAACAGGGGTAGGCCACCGAGCGCTCGATCAGCGACTCGGCGCGCGCGCGGTAGAGATCCAGGCGCTCCGACTGCCGGTAGGGACCGGCGTCGCCGCCGGCCTCGATTCCTTCGTCCCAGCCCAGGCCGAGCCAGCGCAGGTCGGCCAACAGGCTCGCCTCATGCTCCGGCAGGGAGCGGGCGGCGTCGGTGTCCTCGACCCGCAGGATGAAGGCCCCTCCCCGGCCGCGCGCGAACAGCCAGTTGAACAGGGCGGTGCGGGCATTTCCGACGTGCAGATCGCCGGTGGGAGAGGGAGCGAAGCGGACGCGCGGCCGGATCATGATCTCCTCGTGCCGGCCGGCCCCAGGAGGACGACCGCCTGCGCCATGATCCCCTCCTTCCGGCCGACCGCCCCCAGCCCCTCGCAGCGCTTCGCCTTGACGCCGATCGCGTCGCTCGGGCAGCCGAGGGCCGTCGCCATCGCTTTCCTCATCCTCTCCACGTGCGGCTGCAGCCGCGGGGCCTCCGCCAGCACCACGGCGTCGAGGTTGATGATGTCGTAGCCGCGCGCGCGCGCGTCCCGCATGACCTCCGTCAGGAAGAGCAGGCTCGAGCGGCCGCGCAGCGCCGGGTCGCTGTCCGGGAAGCGCACCCCCATGTCCGGCAGGCCGAGGGCGCCAAGGATGGCGTCGCAGACGGCGTGCGCCAGGACGTCGGCGTCCGAGTGTCCCGCGAGCCCGTGGTCGTGAGGCACCTCGACCCCCCCGAGGACCAGGCGCCGGCCTGACGAGAGCGGGTGGACATCGGCCCCGCAGCCGATCCGGAAGCCGCGCGCCGCGCGCCGCGGGCGCCGGACGATCGATGCGGGCTTACGACGTCGCGGCACCGTCTCCATCCTCCTCCCAGGCCGCCAGGAGCGCCTCCGCCAGGACCAGATCGGCGGAGGTGGTGATCTTGAGGTTGCGCGGCGAGCCCTCGACCAGCATCACCCGGCCCCCGGCGCGCTCCACGAGGGAGGCGTCATCGGTGCCGGGGAACCGCTCCTGCTCCGCCCGCGCGTAGGCGGAGCGCAGAAGGTCGGCGCGAAACCCCTGCGGCGTCTGCGCCAGCCGCAGATCGTCGCGCGACAGGGTGGCGACGACGGTCCCGTCCGGCGCGCGGCGCTTGACGGTATCGACCACGGCGATCGCAGGCACCGCCGCTCCCTCGACGAGGGCCGCCTCGATCACCCTGTCGATGATGCGGCGCGACACCAGGGGTCGGGCCGCGTCGTGCACCAGGACGAGGTCGGCCTCCCCCATCGCCTGAAGCCCCCGCCGCACCGAGTCCTGGCGTCGGTCTCCGCCCAGGGTGAAAACGAAGCGCCGGGGCGCCTCTCCCAGGAGGGTCGCGGCGGCGGCCGGATCGGCGCTGACGATCACGATTCGCGTGATGCGCGGATGCGCCGCGAACGGGGCGACGGCCCGCGCAAGAATCGGGACGCCGGCGAGCGGCACGAAGGGCTTCGGCCGGGAAGCGCCGAGGCGCGTTCCCCGACCGGCGGCGACGATGAGGGCCACGATGGTCATCGTGTCACGGGGGCGACGCTCCGCGGCCGGGCGCGGCACCGGAGGGACGTCGTTCGGTCAGATCTTCAGGATCTCGTCTTCCTTGTGCTTCGCCATCTCGTCGATCTGCCGGATGTGCTGGTCGGTCTCTTTCTGCACCTGGTCCAAACCGCGCTTCTCGTCGTCCTCGGAGATCGCCTTGTCCTTGAGCAGCTTCTTGAACGCCTCGTTCGCGCCGCGCCGCTCCAGGCGGATCGCCGTGCGGGCCTGCTCGGCGACGTCGTGCACGCGGCGCGCCAGAAGCTTGCGACGCTCCTCGGTGAGGGGCGGGATCGGGATGCGCACCAGCTTCCCGTCGTTGGTGGGGTTCAGACCCAGATCCGAGACGCGGATCGCCTTCTCGATCTTCGGGATCAGCGTCGCGTCCCAGGGCTGCGCCACGATCAGAGTCGGGTCGGGGACCGTGAGCGTGGCGACCTGGGACAGCGGCGTCTCGGTGCCGTAGTACTCCACGGTGATCCCGTCGAGGATAGCCAGCGAAGCGCGCCCGGTCCTGATCGTCGTCAGCTCGCGGCGCGTGTGCTCCACCGTCTCGTTCATCTTCTTCTGGGCGCCTTGCAGGATGGCATTCCAGGGCATCGCTCACTCCTTCACGACCGATCCGATCTTCTCTCCCATCACGACCCGCTTGATGTTGCCGGGTACGGAGAGGTTGAAGACGATGATCGGCAGGCTGTTGTCCATGCACAGCGAGATCGCGGTGGCGTCCATCACCTTGAGCCCCTTCTCGAGCACCTGCAGGTAGGTGATCTCTTCGAAGCGGACGGCGCGAGGATCCTTATGGGGGTCGGCCGAGAAGACGCCGTCGACCTTGGTGGCCTTGAGGATCACCTCGGCCTTGACCTCCATGGCCCGCAGGGCGGCGGCGCTGTCGGTGGTGAAGTAGGGGTTGCCTGTGCCGGCGGCGATGATGATCACGCGGCCCTTCTCGAGGTGCCGCATGGCCCGGCGGCGGATGTAGGGCTCGGCCACCTGGCGGATCTCGATGGCCGAGAGGACCCGGGTGTGGACGTCGCGCTTCTCGAGGGCATCCTGGACCGCCAGCGAGTTGATCACCGTGGCCAGCATCCCCATGTGGTCGCCGGTGACCCGGTCGATCCCTTCGCTCTCCGCCGCCACGCCGCGGTAGATGTTCCCGCCGCCGATCACCATGGCGACCTGGAGCCCCAGCTCGACGACCTCGCGCACCTCGTCGGCGATACGCGCCACCATGGCCGGGTCGAGACCGAACTGGCGCGTCCCCATGAGGGCCTCGCCGGACAGCTTGAGCAGGACCCTGCGGTACCTCGGTGCCTTGGTCACGCCCGCCGCCTCCCTCGAAGGACTCTATCGCGCCGTGGGACCGGAAGCCTTCCCCGCCTCGTCCTGACCCAGCACGTAGCGCGCGAACCGCTTGACCCGGATGTTCTCCCCGCACTTGGCGATGATCGATCCGATCAGATCTCTCACGGACACGTTCGGGTCGCGCACGAACGGCTGCTCCATCAGGCAGAACTCCTGATAGAACTTCTCCATCTTGCCGGTGACGATCTTCTCGACCACCGGCTCGGGCTTGCCGGTGGCGCGCGCCTGCTGACGGTAGATCTCCCGCTCCTCGTCGAGCACCTTGGAGGTGACCTGCTCCCGGTCCACGAAGCGCGGCTCGGAGGCGGCGATGTGCATCGCCAGGTCCTTGACCAGCGCCTGGAAGTCGGCCGTGCGGGCCACGAAATCGGTCTCGCAGTTCACCTCGACGAGCACGCCGATCCGGCCGCCACCATGGATGTACGACCCCACCGCCCCCTCGCTCGTCGCCTTGGTCGAGCGCTTGGCCGCGGTCGCCTGCCCCTTCTGCCGCAGGATCTTGTGCGCGGTCTCCAGGTCGCCTTTCGACTCGACCAGGGCGGTCTTGCAGTCCATCATCGGCGCTCCGCTGCGATCGCGGAGCTCCTTCACCATCGACGCGGTGATCTCCATCATGCCTCCTCGGCGGACGGTGCTGGGGACGAGCTGTGGCGCGTGCGGAACGGGCGGGTGCGGGCGGGACCTAGTCCCGGACGGCTCGATCTCCGGGGGCGGCGCTCTTCCGCTCGGGTCCCCCCTCGATTTCGATGGTCGTCTCCGCCTCCACGGGATCGGCGGCCACCGTGACCTCCGAGGCCTCCGGCGCCGCGCCGCGGGACGGTCCGGGCTTGCGACGTGGGGCCACCGTCCGGCGCCCGTCACCGGGTGCGGAGCGCCGGCCCCTGCCACCCGCCTCATCGCCGATCGGCGGCATGCCCGCGACCGCCACCGGGCCGCCTCCGGCCACGGCCAGGGCCGCCTCCACCGTCTCCTGCTCTCCCTCACGCTTCTCGTGCAGGCTGCGGCCTTCCAGGATCCCGTCGGCGACTCTCCCGGCGAACAGCTTGATCGCCCGGATGGCGTCGTCGTTCCCGGGGATCGGGTAGTGGATGAACTCCGGGTCGCAGTTCGTATCGACCACTCCGACGACGGGGATGTCGAGCTTGCGCGCCTCCTGGACGGCGATGTGCTCTTTCTTGGGATCGATCACGAAGAGGGCGTCCGGCAGGCGGTCCAGCGTCTTGATGCCGGTCAGCACCTTGGCCAGCTTCACCCGCTCCTTCTCGAGCTGCAGCAGCTCTTTCTTGGTGAAGCGTCCCTCGACGGGATTTTCGAGGAAGTTCTCCAGCCAGCGGAGCCTCTCGATGCGCTTCTTGATCGTGCGGTAGTTGGTGAGGGTGCCGCCCAGCCAGCGCTGGTTCACGAACGGCATGCCGGCCCGCGTCGCCTCCTCGGCGATCGTCTCCTGGGCCTGGCGCTTGGTGCCGACGAAGAGGATCGTTCGTCCTTCGGTGGCGATCCGCTGCACGTACTCGAGGGCGTCGCGGAACCGCGTCAGGGTCTTCTGGAGATTGATGATGTAGATCCCGTTCCTCTGGCCGAAGATGAACTCGCGCATCTTCGGGTTCCAGCGCTTGGTCTGGTGCCCGAAGTGGACTCCGGCCTCCAGAAGCTCCTTCATCGTGACTGCCGCCAAATTTCCCCTCCTTGAATCCTGCAGGTTCCGTGGCCTGGTCCGGTTACCGTTTCGAGAACTGGAAGCGGGCACGCGCCCCGCGCTGACCGTACTTCTTCCTCTCCTTGATGCGCGAATCCCGTGTCAGGAAGCCGGCTTCCTTCAGCCGCTTTCGCAGGGTGGGCTCGAACAGCACGAGCGCGCGGGCGATGCCGTGCCGGATCGCCCCTGCCTGCCCGGCCTCGCCGCCGCCTCCAACGTTCACCAGGATGTCGAACTTGTCCACCGTCTCGGTGAGCGCCAGCGGCTCCCGGACCACCCGCTTGAGGGCGTCGGTGTGAAAGTAGGTGTCGATCGGCCGGCGGTTGACCTGCACCGTCCCGGACCCGGGGCGCAGGTAGACCCGCGCCGTCGCCGTCTTGCGCCGACCCGTCGCATAGAACTGCACCGCCGACATCGCTCCGTTCCTTTCCCCGGGCCTAGGCCGGGATGGAAACCTTCTCGGGTTGCTGCGCCTGATGCGGATGCTGGGGGCCCACGTACACCTTCAACTTCATGCCGAGCCTGCGGCCCAGGCGCCCCTTCGGAAGCATCCCCTTGACCGACCACTCGATGACGCGGGTCGGCTTCTCCTTGAGCACCCGGCCGGCGGTGATCTCCTTGAGACCACCGGGGTACCCGGTGTGCCAGCGATAGAACTTCTTCTCGTGCTTGCGCCCCGTCAGGCGGACCTTCTCGGCGTTCACGACCACGACGAAATCGCCCGTGTCGGTGAAGGGCGTGTAGGTCGGACGGTGTTTGCCCATGATCGCCCGGGCCACGAAGGTCGACAGCCGCCCGAGCGTCTGACCTTCCGCGTCGATGACGATCCACTTCCTCTCGGCGTCCGCCGGCTTGCAGACATAGGTGGCCATCGTTCCCGGCACTCCTCCTGGCAAGACTGCCCCTTTTTAGC
>DASTNM010000617.1:0-4155 GCA_035762745.1 Candidatus Polarisedimenticolia bacterium | reverse complement strand
GTCTGCCGGGGCGGGCACTGCGGGGGCCGGGGTACCGCCCGGCGCCCTGAACTCCAGTCTCTTCGCGACCGCTTCCCCCCGGCCTTCCTGGCGACTCGGGGGTGGCGGATCTCCCCGGCCCGGCCGTCAGGCGGCGCGACGCTGCGTCGATCCCAGCGCGAAGATCGATAGAGCGAACAGGAGCGTGATCGGCGCGATCAGGCTCCATGGGTGCGGCAGGTACCACCAGGATACGAAGCAGGCGGCGAAGACCCCCGGCGTCAAGAGGGCCAGGTGCTTCGGGAACGGCGGGACACGCTCCAGCAGGCGGCTGTGGCGGTAGCCGTAGAGGGTGTAGATCACGAGGCCGAGCGCCAGCCAGCCGAGGAATCGCCACCAGGTGATCGACGGCAGGCCGCGCATCAGCCAGATGCACGAGGCGATGCCGGCCAGAGCGAACTCCGTCTTGACGATCTCCGGGATCGGCAGCTTGCTCATCCAGGCCCACCCGGCGAGAACGTTGAACCAGATTCCGATCAGGGCGAGGCCGATCATCACGAGGTATTCCATCCATCCGCCCCAATCACCGGCCTGCAGGAGCAGCGGTCCGACGTACCAGAGCATCAGCACCCAGATCGGCAGGAGCGGGATCCACGGGGTCCGGAACGGCCGCGGGCGCCGCGGGTCGGTGTGCCGCAGCACCATGACGCCGACACAGACCAGGACGAAGGCGAATAGCGTGCCGATGTTGGTCAGCTCGATGATCTCGTCGATCGAGGCGAAGGCGGCGAAGAAGGCGACGAAGATGCCGGTCCAGATCGTGGTGACGTGGGGCGTGCGATAGCGCGGGTGGACCACGGCGAACTTCTTCGGCAGAAGTCCGTCGCGCGACATCGAGAAGAAGATGCGCGGCTGGCCGAGCTGGAAGACCAGCAGCACCGCCGTCATCGCGACGACCGCCCCGAACGACACCACCCCGGCCGCCCAGTCCTTGTGGATGAACGACAGGGCCCTGGCGAGCGGGTCGGCGATTCCCAGCTCGGTGTACGGGATGATTCCGACCAGCACGACGGCCACCACGACGTAGATGATCGTGCAGATCAGGAGCGAGCCGATGATGCCGATCGGGATGTCCCTCTTCGGGTTGCGGCACTCCTCGGCGGCGGTGGAGACGGCGTCGAAGCCGATGAACGAGAAGAAGATGATCGCCGCTCCTGCCTGCACACCCGCCCAGCCGTTCGGGGAGAACGGCGTGAAGTGGTCCGCGCGGACGTAGTTGAACCCGACCCAGGCGAACAGGATCAGGATGACGATCTTGGTGCCCACCATGATGTTGTTGACGATGGCGCTTTCCTTCACGCCGATCACCAGGACCCAGGTGACGGCGGCGACGATCGCCACGGCCGGCAGGTTGAGGACGATCGGCAGGCCGAACAGGTGCGGTGCGGCGGCGAGGATCTCCGGGGTGTGCAGGGCCGTGCGCAGGTCGGTGACCAGCCAGAGGGGGATCTGCACCCCGAAGGCATGCCGGAGCACATCGTTGAAGTAGGCGGCCCACGAGATGGCGACGGCGATGTTGCCGACGGCGTACTCGATGATCAGGTCCCAGCCGATGATCCAGGCGATCATCTCACCCAGCGTCGCGTAGGCGTAGGTGTAGGCACTGCCGGCGATCGGGATCATCGCCGCGAACTCGGCATAGCAGAGGGCGGAAAAGACGCACGCCACCGCGGTCAGGATGAACGACAGGACGATCGCCGGCCCCGCGCCGGGTCGATCGGCGTTGCCCGCCACCGCGGTGCCGATCGCCGCGAAGATCCCGGTCCCGATGACCGCCCCGATCCCGAGCATGGTGAGATCGAGAGAGGTCAGGGTCCGCTTGAGGGAGTGCTCCCGATCCTCCGACTCGCGGGTGATCCGGTCGACGCTCTTGGTGCGAAAAAGCGCTCCGAGCTTCAAGTCTCAGGCACCTTCTGCGGGGTTGTTGTCAGGGTCGAAAAAGCCGCCGCAATATACGAAATGCGGCACGGGGTGTCAACCAGACGAGAGATCCCGTCGGGGGGCCCCGCATCCCCGCGCCGACCTTCACGGTCCGAGGAGCGGCTCCCGGATGATGGCGTAGAGCAGCGAGTCAATCATCCGGCCATCCTTGAGGACGCTCTTGCGCAGGCGACCCTCCAGTTGATAGCCGGCCTTCTCCAGCACGCGCGCCGAGGCGGGGTTCCATTCGAAGACCAGGGCCTCCAGGCGGCAGAGGTCGAAGTGCGTGAAGGCGAAGTCGGTCATGGCTCGCACCGCTTCGGTGGCGATGCCGCGCCCCCAGAACGGCTCCCCCAGCCAGTAGCCGATTTCGGCCGAGCGGCGCTCGACGTCCGTCTTGGGCTCGAGGCCGATACCGCCCACCGCCTCCCCGACGACAATCGCGAACTGGGTCTCGGGAGTGGTTTCGACCGCCCGACGAATCCAGCGGTCGGCATCGGCGAGAGTGTAGGGGTGCGGGAAACGGTCCCTCACGTTGAGCCAGACGCCGCGACCGTTCGCGTGCCGGGCCAGTGACGGTGCATCCGCGAGGCGCCAGCTTCTGATCCGACACGTCTCGAGGGTCAGATCCACGACCGCTCCCCCGCTGCTTATACATCTCCCGGCCCACCGCCCGCAAGAATTGCGTCGGCCGGGCACCGGCTGCCGCGAGACCTGCGGATCGATCCGTCGCATCCAGACCCCTTTGAGGCCCGATCGGCCATTTCCAAAGGCAGTTCCGGGGCATCTCGGTCGGGGGCGCCTTCGGGCGGGATGGCACGCTGATTGCCTTTGTTCTGTCGGAGAGATCCATCATGATCGACCGTGACGGCCGGCGCGCGGCGCGACCGGGGGAGTCGTTACCCGGCGTCGGCGGAAAGGAGTTCGCGCGATGGCCACCAAGACCATGACCCGTGGAGTGCAGCAAGACCTGGAGATCACCTACGACGGCGGCTCGGCCCGCCTCCCGCTGCTGCGGGGGAGCGAGTCGGAGACGGCCGTCGACATCACCCGTTTGAGGAGCACCCTCGGCCTGATCACGCTCGACCCCGGCTACGCCAACACCGGCTCGTGCCAGAGCGCCATCACCTTCATCGACGGTGAGAAGGGGATCCTGCGCTACCGCGGCTACCCGATCGAAGATCTGGCGGAGAAGAGCAGCTACCTCGAGAGCGCCTGGCTCCTGATCCACGGTGAGCTGCCGACGGGGGCCGAATTGAAGTCCTTCACGCGCCAGGTGACGCGCCACACGATGCTGCACGAGGATTTCGGGCGTTTCTTCGGCGCCCTGCCCAAGGACGCCCACCCGATGCCGGTCTGCGCCGCCGCCGTCGGCGCCCTGGCGACGTTCTACCAGCAGCCGGAGACCGAGGAGCACATCCGCGAGTCAATCCTGAGGCTCATCGCCAAGATGCCGACCATCGCGGCCTTCTCCTACAAGCACTCGCTCGGGCAGCCGTTCATCTACCCGCGGAACGATCTCGACTATGCCTCCAACTTCCTGCGCATGATGTTCGCCGTGCCGTGCGAGGAATACGAGGTCGACCCGGTCGTGGCGCGGGCGCTCGACCTGCTGCTCATCCTGCACGCCGACCACGAGCAGAACTGCTCGACGAGCACCGTGCGGCTGGTCGGCAGCTCGCAGGCGAACCTCTTCGCCAGCATCTCCGCCGGCATCAGCGCCCTGTGGGGCCCGCTGCACGGCGGCGCCAACCAGAAGGTGATCGAGATGCTGGAGCAGATCGCCGCGGGAGACGGCAGCGCCGACGGCTTCCTGGCGCGGGCCAAGGACAAGAACGACACCACGCGCCTCATGGGGTTCGGTCACCGGGTCTACAAGAGCTACGACCCGCGCGCCGCCATCCTGAAGCGCACCTGCGCCGAGGTGACCCGGAGGGTCGGCGGGTCGAACCGGCTGCTGGAGATCGCCCTGCGGCTGGAGGAGCTGGCCCTCAAGGACGATTACTTCGTCAGCCGCAAGCTGTATCCGAATGTCGACTTCTATTCGGGCGTCATCTACAAGGCACTCGGCATCCCAGTGAACATGTTCACCGTCCTGTTCACGATGGGACGCATGCCGGGCTGGATCGCGCAGTGGCTGGAGATGCGCCACGATCCCGACACCCGGATCTCGCGCCCGCGCCAGATCTACACCGG
>DASTNM010000616.1:0-4407 GCA_035762745.1 Candidatus Polarisedimenticolia bacterium | reverse complement strand
TCCTCCCGCAGGCGGGCCGCGCCCGGCGCCCGGGCGGCGGAGCCGCCCGCGTCGGACGGCCCCTCGAGGCTCTCGAGGCGATCGGCCAGCTCGAGGGCGATCCGCTCGGCGGTCTTGCGCCCGATGCCGGGGATCGAGGACAACCGCCCGATGTCACGCCGGCGCACCGCCTCGACCAGATCCTGGGTGCCGAGGCCCGAGAGGATCGCGATGGCGGTTTTCGGGCCGACTCCTCCGACGCCGATCAGTCGGGCGAAGAGCTCCTTCTCGCGCCGCGTCCTGAAGCCGAACAGGGCCAGGTTGTCCTCGCGGACGTGGGTATGGATGTGCAGCTCCACCCGGCTCCCGGGCTCTCCCAGATCGTAGTAGGTCGAGAGCGGGATCGACACCTCGTACCCCACGCCCGCGACATCGATCACCGCCAGCCCGGGCAGTTTGTCCAGAAGAGTGCCGCTGAGACGCGCAATCATCCTGTCATCCGCCGAATCCGGTCAGCGGTAGGGCGACCCGGGGGCCGCCTGCCCGCGTTCGATCTCGTTCATCAGCCTGACCGCGTCGGGCTGGTCGGGGTTGATCTTGAGCGATTCGTGGAGTATCGCCAGGGCCCGATCGTTCTCTCCGTTGAGGTGCAGGACATAGGCCAGGGCGTTGTACTGCGAGGGCGCCTCCTGCCCCAGCGCCTTGGCCTTGTCGAGCTGTCCGGCGGCGCCGGAGAGATCGTGGCTCATCCCGAGCGCCACGATCAGGTTGGTCCGCGATTCGACGTTGCGCGGGTCTTTCTCGAGGGCCTGCGTCAGGATCGACACCGCCTCGGCCGGACGCCCTTCGGCCAGGTAGACGGAGCCGAGGTTCGCCATCACCCCCACCAGGTCGGGAGCATCCTGCAGGGCCTGCCGGAACTCCTCCTCCGCCCCTTTCAAGTCTCCACGCCGCTTCAGGACGAGCGCCAGCCAGTTGTGATGCATCGCCGAGCGCGGCTCGCGGGTCAGGGCGGCGCGAATCCGCGGCTCGAGGGCCTGGGCGCGCCCCTGGCCATCGTAGAGCGCGAAGAGCTCCTGCATGACGGTCACCGAGGCGGGATCGAGAGCCAGCGCCTTCAGGAGCGCGGCTTCCGCCTCGCGCGGGCGCCCGGCGGCGGAGTAGAGCATTACCAGCGCCGCGCTCCGGCCGACTTCCCAGTGCCTGCCCCCCTCCTGCGGCGGCTTGATCCCCTCGACGAACGGCAGACCGTCCGCGGCGCGCCCGACCTGGATGAACAGCTCCGCGACCTTCACCAGGGGTGCCGTGTCGCTGTCGAGATGGACGATGCTGCGCACCACCTCGAGGGCTTTGTCCGGATCCCCCTTGAGCTCGTAGAGGCCCGCCAGGCCGGCGAGGGCCTGGGTCGACCGGGGGTCGATCTGCAGCGCCTTGCGGTACTCGGTCTCCGCCAGATCGAACTGCCTCTTTCCCAGATAGACTCGGGCGAGATTCGTGTGATAGAGGATCGTCGGCACCCCCTCGTCCCTGGCCTGACCGGCCGTCGCGGAGGGGGCCTCCGGCGCCGCGGCGCGCTCCTGGCCGCCGCCCGGCCCGCCGACATACCCCAACGACCGGAGCTGCTCGACCATCTCCTCGTCCGCCGCTCCACCCAGCGCCTGCCCCGTCCCCACCGCGCCCGCCCCGGAGCCGGGCGCGCCGGAGGCGGCAACCTGCTCACCAGGCGCGGGGCCCAATCCTTCGTACGAGGGGACGCGGACGATCGGGTGGGCCGCCTCGAACTCCTTGGTCAGCGCTTCGGTGAGCGGCTTGCCCGGCATGTCGTCCGGCGCCGGCAGCCCGATGAGGTGCAGGATCGTAGGGGCGATGTCATAGAGGGTCACCGGGGGTATCTCACCGGTCCGGATGGGTGGGCCGCAGGCCAGGAAGACTCCGTACAGGTCATGCCACATCCCTGGGTTCCCCCCTTCGATGAACGGCTTGCTGCTGCGGGGGCGGCCGTCGCCCGTGAGGAAGCCGTGGTCGGAGATGACGATGACCGTCGCGCCCTGGGTCCGGCGCAGGATCTCGCCCAGGATCTCGTCCTGGTAGCGATAGAAGGCGGCGACGCTCCCGCTGAAGCGCGCATACTCGTCCGGCGGGCAGAGCGAGGCGTGCGGCGGGACACAGTGCGCGAAGCGGTGGTTGGTCTCGTCGACCCCCTGGAAATAGACCGCGAACAGATCGGGGGAGGAACCGGACCGACGCTCGGCGTCCAGGAGATCGAGGGCGATCCGGCGGTAGGTCTCGGTCGACGCCAGGAGCCGCACGAAGACGTTGATCGATTCCTGGATCTCGCTCGCCCGGCCCTTGCGCGCCGCCACCTGCCGCGCCTCCTTGAACTCGCTCTCACTGATGCGCAGGAAAGGCGCCACCTCCCGGTAGGTGATCCGCCCCTCGGAGAGGCGCAGCCGCTCGACC
Source organism: Candidatus Polarisedimenticolia bacterium (assembly GCA_035762745.1). GTDB lineage: Bacteria > Acidobacteriota > Polarisedimenticolia > Gp22-AA2 > Gp22-AA2 > DASTNM01. The sequence continues at coordinate 1,968 of DASTNM010000616.1, read as the reverse complement.
GTGGCTGCGTAGTCGTCGGGATAAACCGCTCCGTTGCGGTTCTGGGGATCGGCGAAGCTGAACGTGGAGTAGGCGATTCTGTCGGAGATCAGGTGACCGCTAATCGCCTCAGCGGGCCAGCTCGCCCACCAGGCGATCACGTCGGAGGACATCCCCGCCTCGGTCAGGATGTTCCAGAGCGCCTTGGTGCGGCGGAAGGTCGAGTTGATCGGGATCTTCCGCCCGGTGCGCGGATCGGCGATCAGGAAGTCGTTGATCCCGTGCCGGTCGGGAGACTTGCCGGTGGCCACGGTCGTCCAGAGGATCGGCGACAGGGTCGGCACGTTCGAGCGGAGGCGGGCCCAGCTCCCCTCTCGTTTCAGTCGGGCGAGGTTCGGAAGCTCTCCCTTGGCGATCAGAGGATCGATGGCGTCCCAGTCGGCCCCGTCGATGCCGACCAGGACCACCTTCACACCCGTCTGCTGCCGGCGTCCGTAGATCGCCTCGCGGCCGAAGGTGGCGCGCAGCTCGGTCGGCACGCCTGGCGCCGAGAAGGTCACGCGCGCGGTGGCGCTGAACCTCTTCTCGAGCATCAACCGGACGGTCGTCTCGAGGTCCTGCCGGGCGGCGCCCGAGGCCAGATCGAAGGTGCCGAGCGCGGCGGCGACCTTGTGGATCTGCTCCTCCACGAGGCGCTTCAAGGCGGTCTGTGCGCCGCCGGCGCCTCCTTCACGCTCGAGCGTCAGGAGCCCCTGCTCGCCGGGTCTCAAAGTGGCCTCGTACGGCAGGGAGACCACGCTGCCCTCACGGGAGGCGGCCTGCACCATCCCGGCCGCGTCGACCGCGCCGTCCGGGTAGATCCGGACTCTCTGCAAGATGGGCAGGCGCAGCGAGAACCCCGGGGAGAGGAGCCGGGGGGTCCCGCCACCGCGCCAGGCGAGAGTCGCCAGACTCCCTTGCGGGACATGGACGACTGAGGCGGCCATGGCGGCGATCGCCACTATGGCGCAGAGCGCGGCGCCGATCCGCGGCTTCATGGCGCGGACTCCGGAGCGCCGGCTGGACGGCGCACGGCCAGGGCGGGAATGCCCCACCGGGAAGACTCAGGCGTGGGCCGCCTCCCTGACGCGAAGAGCAGGAGCGGAATGGGCATGACAGATCGCCACGGCCAGGGCGTCGGAGGCATCAAGCGGCATGCGGCTGTCACGGATCCCGAGGAGGATCTGAACCATCCGGCGCACCTGTTCCTTCTCGGCGCCGCCGTATCCCGCGACCGCCTTCTTGATCAGGCGCGGAGCATACTGGTGCACCGGCATGCCGGCCTTCAGGAGCGGCAGCAGGGCCGCTCCCCGCACGTGTCCGAGCTGCAGGGCGACCCGGCTGTTGCGGGCGTGAAAGAGGTCTTCGACGGCGACCGCCTCGGGGCGCGTCTCGACGAGCAGTTGCTCGAGAGCCGTGGCGATGTGGGGCAGACGTTCCAGAAACTCGAGGCCGCGTGGAGGAGCGATGATCCCGAAGGTGATCGCCGTGAGACGTCCCGCCCGACTTTCCACCAGGCCGTAACCGGTCGCGTTCGACCCTGGGTCGATCCCCAGGATGAGCATCGCCTAGGACGCCGCCTGTTGCTCGTTGATCTCCGACGCGTCGATGTCGAAGTTGGCATAGACATTCTGCACGTCGTCGTGGTCCTCGAGGGCCTCCATCATCGACAACAGCTGCTGGGCCTTGCGTCCCTCGATCTTCACCGTCGTCTTCGGCACCATCGAAACCTCGGCCGTGGTCGGCTGGATCTTCCGGGCCACGAGCGCTTCGCGCACCGTCTCCAGGCGTTCGGGCGGCGCCAGGATCTCCCAGTTGTCCCCGTCATCCCGGACATCATCACCACCGGCGTCGAGCACCACTTCGAGGAGCTGCTCCTCGGTGCCCTGGCCCTTCGGCACGACGAGATACCCCTTCTTCTCGAACATCCAGGCGACGCAGTTGCTCTCG
>DASTNM010000615.1:0-9429 GCA_035762745.1 Candidatus Polarisedimenticolia bacterium | reverse complement strand
GGCGGCGGGTCGGTCGGCACCTGGCGCACCGCGCGGCGGGGGCGTCGGTGAAGATCCTGGCGCGGCGGGTCGAGGCGGCGGGCGCGCCGGTCCCCCACTCGCGTCCCTGCCTCGATGCGGCCGACGAGTCGGCGGCATTGCGCGTCCTGCGCTCGGGCCGTCTCGCCCCCGGCGCCGAGGCGGCGCGCCTCGAGGCTTTTCTGGCGCGGCTGGCGGATGCCGCCGATGCCGTCGCCCTCTCCTCCGGCACGACCGCCTTGACCCTGGCTCTGCGAGCCTTGGGCCTCGGTGCCCGCGACCGGGTGGCGATCCCGAGCTACGCCTGCGCCGCCCTGCTCCACGCCGTGCGCGCTTCAGGAGCCACGCCTCTGATCTGTGACATCGAACCCGAGAGCCTGGCCCTCGACCCCGAGGAGCCGGCGCGGCGCGGCGGCCCGGCCCCCCGGGCCGCAGTCGTCGTCCATCCCTTCGGTGTCCCGGTCCGCCTCGAGCCGTTCCGGGCCCGTGGGCTGGTCGTGATCGAGGACTGCGCGCAGGCGCTGGGGGCGAGCGACCGGGGCCGGCCGGTCGGAGCGCGCGGCGAGGCGGCGGTCTTCTCCTTCGCCCCGACGAAGATCGTTACATGTGGTGGGCCGGGAGGCGGGCTCGCCTCCCCCCGGGCCGCCTTGGTGCGGGCGGCGCGAGACCTGGCGACGCACGACGAGAAGTCGGACGACGCGGCGCGCGTCAACGGCCTGATGGGCGACCTGCAGGCGGCGATCGGCGTGGCGCAGATCGGCCGGCTCAAGGAGTTCGTCGATCGGCGCGCCGCCATCGCGGCGCGCTATGACTCCGCCTTCGCCGCGCTCCCCGTGAGGCGCCCGCCGGTCCCCGAGGGCGCCCGCCCGGTCGTCTTCCGATACCTCCTGCGCCTCCAGGGGGCCGGGCGTCTGATCGAGTCGCTGAACCGGTGCGGGGTCGCCGCCCGACGTCCGGTCTTCCTGCCGCTTCACCGCCTGACGGGCGCCGCGGGCGCCTTCCCCGCCAGCGAGGCGGCGCACGCCGAGCTGGTGTCTTTGCCGATCCACCCGTCGCTGAGCGACGCCGAGGTGGAGCGGGTGATCGATGAGGTGAAACGGTGCCGACCCTAGCGCTCGTCGCCATCGCCGTCTGGTACCTGATCCGCCCACCCTCCCCCGGGCCGATCGAAACCGCCGCCATCGCTCTTCTGGCCTCTTTCGGCCTGACGCCCTTCGTGCGTCTCCTGGCGCTGCGCGCCGGCGCCGTCGATCACCCCGATGAGCGCAAGACCCACACCTCACCGACGCCTCGACTGGGAGGCGTCGCCGTGCTCGCCGCCTTCGTCCTGGTGCTGGGGCGTCGGCCGCTGCTCGATCACGAGCTCCTGGCGATCGCCATTGCCGCGCTCCTGCTGATGCTGGCGGGAGCGCTCGACGACACGCGGGGGCTCTCGGCCCGCCTGCGTCTGGGGCTGCAGGTCGGCTGCTCGCTGGCGGTCATCGCCGCGGGGGTGCGGCTCAACCTCTTTCCCGGTCCGGTCGGGTCGGCGCTCAACGTCCTGCTCTCGGTGCTCTGGATCGTCGGCATCACGAACGCCTACAACTTCATCGACGGCATCGACGGTCTGGCCGCATCCCTGGGAGTGTTGATCGCCGCTCTCCTGGCGATTGTGGCGCACGGCAGCGGCCAGCCCGGGCTCATGGGGGTTTGCGTGGCGCTCGCCGGGGCGCTGCTCGGTTTCCTGCCTTACAACCTCTGCGCCCGGCGGCCGGCGTCGATCTTCCTGGGCGATTCCGGGAGCGCCAGCGTCGGCTTCCTGCTCGCCGCGCTGGCGATCAAGGAGGACTGGGCCGAGGGGGACCCGTTGGTGTCGCTGGCGGCGCCCGTCCTCATCTTCAGCGTCCTGATCTACGACATGATCCAGACCACCGTGTCGCGTCTCGCCTCGGGTCGGGTGCGCTCCTTCCGGCAGTGGATCGACTACGTCGGGCGCGATCACATCCACCACCGCTTCGTCGATCTGCTGGGCGATCCGCGCCGGGCGCTGGTTCTGATCCTGACCCTGGCGCTCGGCCTCGGTCTGTCGGCCGTCGGCCTGCGCCGGGGTGACGACCGCGAGGCGATCCTGTACCTGGTCCACGGGGCGCTCATCCTGTTGGTGGTGGCGGTGCTCGAGGGGGCGGCGGTGCGGATCCGCGACGACGGACGCGACCGGGAGAGCCGGGGGTGAGCGAGGTGCTGCTTCTGGCGGTGAACGACTTTCCGCCGCTCGTGGGCGGCGAGGCGACGCTCTATCACGGCCTGGCGCGCCACCTGCCGCGCGGCGGGGCGCTGCTCCTGGCCCCCCGGGCACAGGGGGCCGAGGCGATCGATCGCGATCTGCCTGTTGAAGTCGCGCGCCGCTGGCTTCCGGCGCACGGCGGCACGCTGCGGCGGACGGCGCGCGGCCTGGTCGCCGGCGTCCACCTGGCGGCGCTCCTGTGGACCCGGCCGGTCCGCTACATGGTCTGCGGCCAGCTCCTGTCCCTCGGCGCCCCGATGCGATTGCTGGCGCGCCTGCGCGGCGTCCCGTACGCGGTCTTCGTGCACGGCGCCGACCTGGCCGACACCTGCGACCGGCCGGTCTGGGGGCGTCTGGTGCGCTGGATCATCTCCGGCGCCGACGCCGTGATCGCCAACAGCCGCTTCACCGCCTCTCTCGTCGAGCACCGCCTGCCCGGCGCGGCGCGGCGCGTCGTCGTGCTGCCGATGGGTGTCGACGATCCTCAACGCGCTGACCCGCAACGGGTCGCCTTCTTCCGCGCCCGCTACCGCCTCGGCGACGGCCCTATCCTGTTGTCGGTCGCCCGCCTGGTCGAGATGAAGGGACACGACGTGGTGATCCGCGCCCTGCCGGATCTCCTGCGCCGGTTCCCCGATCTCTCCTACCTCATCGTCGGCCGCGGGCCGCATCGGGAGTCCCTCGAGCGCCTGGCGCGCGAGACGGGGGTCGCGCAGCGGGTGATCTTCGCCGGGCCGGTCGAGACGGCCGACCTGCCGGCCCACTACCGACTGGCGACGCTCTTCGTGCAGCTCAGCCGCGCCACCGGACGTTACGACGGCCTGGAAGGGTTCGGGATGTCGTTCCTGGAGGCGGCGAGCCACGGGGTCGTGAGCATCGCCGGTCGCTCCGGCGGCGTTCCCGAGGCGGTGGCCGAGGGGCAGAGCGGCCTCCTGGTTCCGCCGGAGGACTCCGCCGCCTTCGCCGCCGCCGCCGCGGCGCTGCTCACCGACCCCCAACGACGGGCCCGCATGTCCGGAGCGGCGCGCCTCTGGGCGGCGGCGCACCGCTGGGAGAGTTCGACCGAGTGTCTGACGGCCCTGGCGGCGGGGGGCTGAGCGATGTGCGGGCTCGCCGGTGCGTTCAGCCTCGATGGATCGCCGGTGCGGCACGAAGCGATCCACGCCATGACCGAAGCGCTGGTGCACCGTGGGCCGGACGAGGGGGCGGTGAGGCTCCTCGACGCCGCGGGCGACCCGGCACCGGAGGCCGCCCGTCTGGGGCTGGGCCATCGTCGTCTCAGGGTGATCGATCTGACCAGCGCAGCCGCGCAGCCGATGCGCGATCCCGAGGGGCGCGGCTGGCTGATTTACAACGGCGAGCTTTACAACGCCGCCGACCTGCGCCGCGAGCTGGCGGGGCGCGGGGTACGTTTCCGCTCGCGCTCCGACACGGAGGTGGTGCTGCAGGCCCTCGTGGCCTGGGGGGTCGAGGCCCTGCCGCGTTTCAACGGCATGTTCGCCATCGCCTACTGGGACGTCGTGACGCGGCGCCTCCTCCTGGCCCGGGATCGATTCGGAGAGAAGCCCCTGTATCACGCCACCGTCTCGGGGCGCCTGGTGTTCGCCTCGGAGCTGGGGGCGCTCCTGCGGCATGGCGACGTGCCGCTCGACCTCGACCCCCAGGCGCTGGAGCTGTACCTCACGTTTGGTTTCATTCCCGCCCCCTGGACGATCTATCGCGCCGTGCGCAAGCTGCCGCATGCCGCCTGTCTCCTGGCCCGGGAAGGGGGGGATCAGGTGGTGCGTCGCTATCACCTGATCGAGGAGAGCCTGCGGCGGGAGGCGCCGGCGCGGCCGGTCGAGGCGGTGCGCCGGACGCTCGCCGAGGCGGTCGGGAGACGCCTGGAGGCTGACGTGCCACTCGGGGCGTTCCTGTCGGGCGGCCTCGATTCGTCGGCCGTCGTGGCCTTCATGCGTCGCGCCGGCGGCGACCCGCCCCGCACCTATTCGATGGCGATCCCCGATCTGCCGTACTTCGACGAGGCGGCGCGGGCGCGCCGCACCGCAGTCTGTCTCGGCACGCGGCACAGCGAGACGCGCGTCGACGCGGCACGCCTCCAGGGAGAGATCCCGGCCGTCCTCGACCACTTCGACGAGCCGTTCGCCGACTCCTCCGCCCTGGCGTCCTCGCTCATCGCGCGCGAGGCGCGGCGCGACCTCACGGTGGCCCTGTCGGGCGATGGAGGCGATGAAGTCTTCGGCGGCTACCGCCTCTTCCGCGCCCTGGCGGCGCACGACACCCTGCGCCGTCTGCCGCCGGCCGCCCGGGAGGCCCTGAGACGTCTCCTGGCTCCCCTGCCGGCCCGGCACGGAGGCGGCCTGGCCGGCGCCGTGCGGGGGATGCGCCGGATGCTCGACGGGCTGGCCGCGGCCCTCCCGGCCGCGCACGCCGGCTGGATGTCGATCTGCGGCCCGGCGGCCCGCCGCGAGCTGCGGCCCGGAAGCCCGGACGAGGATCTCGGCCGGGCCCTCGTCGAGGAGCGCTACCGGCGCTTCGCGGTCGGACCCGGGCGCTCGGCGCTCGACAGCGCCATGGCGGTTGAGGTCGATCTGCCGCTGCCGGACGACATGCTGGCCAAGCTCGACCGCACCAGCATGCGACATGCCCTCGAGGTGCGCGCCCCGTTCCTCGACCCCGCGCTGGTCGATCTGGCCCTGTCGTTGCCGGCGTCGGCCCACTTCTCCCTCTGGCGCGGCAAACGCCTGCTGCGCCGCGCCCTCGCCGGAGTGGTGCCGGGGCACGTTCTGCGCGCGCCGAAGCGCGGCTTCGAGGTGCCGGTGGGGCACTGGCTGACCGGGTCGCTGGCGGGCTTCTACGGCGAGGTCGTCTCGGAGGCTGCGCTGGGCGATCTCCCCGGGCTCGACCCGGGCGTCGCCAGGCGCTGGTTCGCCGAGCATCGCGACCGCCGGGCCGATCGCGGCGCGGCCCTGTGGGCCCTGTTCGCCCTCTGCTGGTGGCGGAGGGGCCCGCACCGGGAGCACTCGGTGCGGCTCAGGCCGGCGACGGCTCGAGCAGCGAGGTGACGGTCTTGAGCAGGTGGGACGGCTGGATCGGCTTCGGAATGTAGGCGTCGGCGCCTAGAGCCAGGCCTCGCTTGCGGTCCTCGTCGGCCCCTTCGGTCGTGACGATCACGATCGGCATCGTCTTGGTGCGCGGGTTGCCGCGAATCAGGGAGATCAGCTTCAGGCCATCCATCATCGGCATGTTGATGTCGGTGATCACGATGTCGACGCGCTCGGTCGTCAGCTTCTTGAGCGCGTCCACGCCGTCCACCGCCTCCAGGACACGGCACCCCTGCAGGCGCCGCAGCGTGAAGGCGATCAGCTGCCGCATGGTGGGTGAATCCTCGACGACCAGAAGGGTCAGAGAGCTCATGTCTCGCCGGCCTCAGGATGACGGAGCGGTCAGCATGTCCAGGAATCCCTGCAGGCTGTTCAGCTTCTGCTCCGAGCTCTGGTACAGCTTTGACGAGAAGAGCGCCGTGGCGGCGTGCCCCGCCAGGAGCGTGAAGAGCTCGAAGTCGATCGGCAGGAAGCCGTCCTTCTGCGCCAGCAGCCTGTAGATGGCCACGACGCCGATGATCCGCTCGCCGATCTTCAGAGGGATGCAGGCGATCGGGTGGGCCGGGTCGACACGGTCCGCTTCGGGAAGCGGGTCGGCGTAATACGACTCCCCCGCCTCCGCGGCCTTCGCCAGGGGCCCCGCGCCGAAGCGCAATTCCGACGCCAGCGCGCTCCCCATCCCCTGGCTGGCCTCCGTCTTCAAGATGCGGGCCCGCTCGTCCAGCCAGAAGATCGCGAAGGCCTCGGCGCCGATCAAGTTGATCAGGATCTCCTTGACGGTGTCGATCACCTCCGGGAAGCTGAGCGTGGCGTGCAGCTGGTACGAGGCGACGTACAGGTTCGCCAGCTGGTTGTTCTGGCTCTCGATCTCCTGGTAGCGCGTGGCGAAGTCCCGGTTCATCGCCTCCACCTGCCGGAAGCGCTCGAGAAGGTCATCCCGCTCCCGTTCCAGCTCCAGCACCCGCGCCTGCAGGGCGGGGGACCCCGTGCCGCCACCCCCCCCGCCGCGCTGCTCCAGCTCGCGCGTCAATCCGGCGACCTTGAAGCGCAGCCGCTCGTTCTCGCGCAGCAGCTCCTCCGTGAAGGCGCGGGCCTTGTTGAACATGCCGCGCAACTCCTCACCGCGCGCAAGCAGGTCGTCGCGATCCTCGCCGCCTCTGGTCATCGGCTCGAATATAGGTCCCGGCCGCAGAGGCGCGCCAGCTCCCGGGCGATTTCGGGGAGGGGCAGGACCTGGTCCGCCAGGCCGGCCCGGATCGCCTCCGCCGGCATGCCGAACACGCGGGCCGTCTTCTCCGACTCGGCGAGGGTGCAACCACGACGCTCCTTGATCGCCCGCATGCCCGCCGCCCCGTCACCACCCATGCCGCTCAACAGCACGCCGACCGCGCGGGGGCCGAAGATCTCCGCCACCGACTCCAGGAGGAGGTCGGCCGACGGCGCGTAGCGCTCGCTCGCGTCGCGGGGCCGGACGCGGAAGATCACACCCCCTGAAGTCCGCTCCAGCGTCGTCTGACGGTTTCCCGGGGCGATGTAGATCCGGCCCTCGCTGAGCGGCTCGCCGTCGCGCGGCTCGGCGACCGGCAGGGAGCAGAGGCGGGCCAGCCGCGCCGCGAAGAGGGTGGTGAATTTCTCCGGCATGTGCTGCGCCACCACGATCGAGAGCTCCGTGGCGCGCGGCAGGGCGGGCAGGACGATCTCGAGGGCGGGGGGGCCGCCGGCCGAGCAGCCGACGGCGATCAGCCCGGACCGGGCGGCCTTCACGCCGGAGACTCGCCCGCAGGGGCGGTGTGAGCGGCGCGTTCTTCGAGAAGCCCCTCGCGCAGGGCCGCCACCAGGATCTCGAGGCGGCCCGGCAGATCGGGGAAGCGATGCATGATGAGATCCTTCCCCTTGGTCAGCTCGTCGCGGAAGGTCTCGAAGAACCGGCGCTCCTGGATCGCCCTCACGTACCCCTCCGGGTGATAGATCTTCAGGTCCGAGAGCATGATCCGCGCCAGGCGGCGGATCTCGACCGCCGGATCGAGCGGCTGATGCGAGAAGCCGGGCTGCGCCGGCGCCTCCCGTGCCGGCCGGCGTGCCGGTGCCCCTTGCGCCGGGGGGGCCGCGGGGCTCCGGGCGGCCGGCCCCAGGAGCCGCCGCAGCCGCTCGAGCAGCTCGCCTTCCGGAATCACGTCCTCGAAATAGTCGTCCGCGCCGTAAAGATTCCCCGGGCTGCGGACGAAGCGATTGGACTTGAAGACCGAGCCGACCAGGGCGACCTTCGTGCGTCTCAGATCGGGGCTTCCCTTCACTCCTTCGCAGACCGCCACGCCGAGCAGGCGCCGCAGGTAGACGTTCAGGATCATCAGATCCGGACGGCGTGCCACCGCGAAGCGGAAGGCCGCCTCTCCGTCGTCGGAGACCTCGACACGGCAGCCGAGCCGCTCGAGCGTGCGCCGCACCAGGTCCCGGAACTCGCGCGGCTCATCGCCGATCAGGGCGAGCGGCGCGGTCGCCGACGTGTCGGAGGAGCCATCGGCCGGCGGCTCGATCGCCGGGCCGTCCGGCGAGGCGGTGAAGACATTCCGGCAGGAGGTGCACCGCAGGCGCCGGCCGCTCCCGAGGCTCGCCGCCTCGAGACGGTAGTGCTTGCCGCAGCCGGGGCAGACGATGGTCACGACATCTCCTGGAGCACATCTTTGAGATCGAGCAGCACGACGTACCCGTTCTCGCGACGCAGAGCGCCGCAGTAGCGATCGGGGCGCGCCAGGCGCAGCGCCGCCGGGAGGTCCTCCCGCTCCCCGGCCGACAGGGAGGTCACCCGCGCCGCCCCGTCGACCAGGAGCCCGACCAGCTCGGCGCCGTCGCGCAGCACGATCACCTGCGAGGGCTGATCGCCGCCTCGCGCCTCGAGACCGAGCCAGAGCCGGCCATCGATCACGGTCACCATCCGACCGCGGAACGGCAGGATCCCCTGGATCACCGGATCGGCGCCGGGCACCGGGGTCGGAGGCCGGTGCCTGATGATCTCGACGATCGGCGCCAACGGTATGCCGAACTCCTGCCCGGCGAGCGAGAAGACCAGAAGCCTCTCAGGCGACGGCGCGGCCACTCGCTCCTCCCGAAACCAGGGCCTCCGGATCGAGGACCAGGACCGCGGTCGCGTCCCCCAGGTCGGTCGCCCCCGCCAGTCCGGGAAGGTCCCGCAGCCGCCGGCCGACCGGCTTGATCATGATGTCCTGCTGACCGAGAAAGGCGTCGATGACCAGACCGACGCATCGCCCCGGTGCGCCGGCCACGACCGCGTAGCGCTCCCCCGCGCCCGCCGTCGAGACCGATCCCGAAACGAGGGCCGAGAGACGCACGAGCGGCAGCGGGCCGTGCGGGTGATCGTAGACTTCCCCCGCGCCCACCCGGCGCATCCGCTTCTGGTCGAGCCTCAGGTTCTCGCGGATCGACGCCACCGGGATGGCGAATCGGCGCTGCCCCGACAGCACGATGAGCGCCTGCACCAGCGCCAGCGTGATCGGGACCGTCACCGTGAAGGTGGTCCCTTTCCCCTCGACCGAGCGGGTCTCGATCCCGCCTTTGATCCGTCGAATCGACCGCCGCACCACGTCGAGCCCCACGCCACGACCGGACACCTGGCTGACGCGGGCGGCGGTGCTGAAGCCCGGGGCGAAGATCAGCTCGCACGCCTGGCGCGCCGTGAACGGCTGGCCGGCGGCCAGGAGTCCCCGCGTCTCGGCCGCCCGACGCACCAGGTCGAGCGCGACCCCGCGACCGTCGTCGATCACATCGATGACGACGCTCGGGCCCTTCTGGAAGGCGCTCAGGACCAGCCGTCCGCGGCGCGGCTTCCCGGACGCCTGCCGTTCGTCGGGCGGCTCGATCCCATGGTCGACGGCGTTGGCCAGGAGGTGTACGAGGGGGCTCGCCAGCTCGTCGACCATCGCCTTGTCGAGCTCGGTGTCGCCGCCGAAGGTGTGGAGGTCGACCTCCCTGCCGGCCGCGCGTGCCGCCCGTTCGACCATGCTCGTGAGCCGAGCGAACACCTGGGAC
>DASTNM010000614.1:0-2982 GCA_035762745.1 Candidatus Polarisedimenticolia bacterium | reverse complement strand
CCCGGCCGACCTCCTCCAGGATTTCGTATCGCCCGATTGTCGTGGGCATTGCCATCAGCCCGATCCCCTGCGCGCCTCGAGAACGAGTTGTGAGACCGGAACGACCTGGATCCCCTCGCTCCGGAGGAGTCCGACCGAGTGCTCCAGCACCTTGACCGTGACCGGATCGGGATGTCCGATCGCCACGGCCGCCCCCCCCTCGCGGGCCCTCCGGAGAAGCCCGCGGACCTGGCCTTCAATATAGGACGCCTCGCGCCTGTCGTCCAGAAAGATGGTTCGCTCGATGGCAGGAACTCCCATATTCCGAGCCATTTCGAAGCCGATCGTCTCGGTCGTCGTGCGGCTGTCGAGGAAGTAGAGCCCGCGGGCCCGCGCCACCTCGAGGACGGCCCGCATGACCGCCGCATCGGCGGTAGCCCTGGAGCCCATGTGGTTGTTGAGCCCGACAGCCCCCGGCACGTCCTCGAGGTCCCGCAGGACCGCCGTAGCGATCTCTCCCGGTTCCATCCCCTCCGCGACGGCCCCCGCTCCCGGGTTGCTATGCGGATAGTCGATCGGTTCCATCGGCAGGTGCAGGATCACCTCGTGGCCGCCGGAACGCAGTTTCTCCGCGAGGATCTTGGAATAGCGCTGGCGGGGCAGGATGGCGAAGGTGAGCGGGATCCCCAGGCGCGAGAGCTCCAGCGCGGGGCCTTCCTCGAATCCGACGTCGTCGATGACGATCGCGACGCGCGTCGGGCTCCCCGCCTCCGGGATCCAGTCGGGATCACTCCCCGTTCTGCCATCTGGAGAGCGCTGGGGAACGGCCCCCGGCGGGTGGTCCGCCGCGGAGCGTCTGAAAGGCCGGTGAGCCGACCGGCTCGTGGTCGCCGTTCGCCCCCCTCCGGGCCGTCGGCGCTCGACCAGCTCCAGCAGCGTGAGGGTGGCCGCGAGGAGGGCCAGGAGCGTCAGGATCGGCCAGGTCCCCCGGCCCCCGCGGCCGCGCTGGGTCAAGCCGCTTTCCGGCTCGCCTGGGAGAGCCCCCGCAGGTAGTCGATCGCTTTCTGGCGCTGCGGATCGTTCGTCTCGTCCCGCTCACCGTCAATCTGGAAGTCCGGCACGATCCCTTTCTCGTTCCATTCCTTGCCGGACGGCGAAACCATCTTGCCGACCGCCAGGATCACACCGTCACCGCCGCGGAGCGGAATCAACCGATGCACCGTTCCCAGACCCCAGGTCTTCTGACCCAGGATCGCGGCCCCGGCGCTGTCCCGCAGCGCCGCCGTCAAGGCTTCGCAGGTGTCGGCGGTCCCCTCGTCGACCAGCACGGCGAGAGGCTGGGTCCAGGCGATCCGCCGGCCATCGGCGCGATAGGCCTTATCCCCCTCGTGCCTGTCGGTGACCGTCAGCACGGTTCCATCGGCCATGAAGAGGCTGGCCATGCCTATCGTCTCGGCGAGAGCCTCCGACACGCATCCCCTGAGATCGAGGAGGAGCCGGGTCGCGCCTTTGGCCTTGAGGGAGGCGATCACCTGATCGAGGCGCTTCGCGTCCCCTTCCCGGATCGATCCGACACGCACGACCGCCACATCGGGCGGCACCAGGGAGCCTGCCGGAGCCCCGGCGCCGAGGATCTTGCGGGTCAGCGTGACGCTCTGGCGTCCGGTATGACCGTCCACGGCGTTGAGGCTCACCGAGGTCTTGCTGCCCGGCCGCCCACGCAGCGTCTGACCGGCTTCCCAGACCCCCATCTGCCGCGTGGAATGTCCATCGATGGTGATCAGCGCATCTCCGGTCTTGATACCCGCTGCCGCGGCCGGTGATCCCGGAGCGGACGCGATCACCACGATGTAACCCCGGCGCTTCGAAAGAGCCAGGCCCACCTCCGCCGGACCCGCATCGATGCCGCGCGTGGCCTTCTCGTATTTCGCGGGGGGGAGGTACTCGTTGGCCGGATCGAGCGATTCGAGCATGCCCCGGTAGGCCCCTTCCATCACGGTTTCGAGCTCGACCGGCTGAACGTAATTGTGGGCCACCAGATAAAGCGCTTCGTTGAAGAGCTTCAGATAGCTGTAGGTTCCTTCGACGGCTACGACACGGCCCACCAGGGAGCCGGAGAGCGTGAAAAGGATCAGGCCGGCCGAGAGCGCCAGCAGCACCTTCCTGTCGGTCGACACCTTCATCGGCAAACCTCCCCCCTTCAGGGGGCCGTACGGGAATCGCTGACGCCCCGGCGCGCAGCCGGCCGGCGGGATGCGACGCGATTCCCGGAGCCCCGCAGCCACAAAGTCGGATCTTCCGGCTTCCCTTCGTGGCGAATTTCGAAATAGAGACCGGGGGTGTCGAACGATCCCCCCTCCCCCGAACGAGCGATCAGGTCGCCCTGGCGCACCTCCTGGCCGGTGGTCACCAGGCGCTCCTCGACATGGCCATAGATGGAAAGATAGCCGTCCCGGTGGTCAAGGACAAGCATCTGACCGTATCCCTTGAACCAGTCGCTGAAAATCACGCGCCCGTCGAAGACGGCCCGGACCGCCTGCCCGGGAGCGGCTTCGATGTCGATCCCTGGGTGGGGCACGATGGTATTGAAGCGTGGATGTCGCACGTTCCCGAACGGCACCGCCAGCCGGCCGCGGGCCGGCCAGGACAGGAGCCCCCGCTGGCCCGCGAACCTGAGGGACGGAGCCGGTCTGGCGCCGCCCGGCGCGGCCAGTCGGCTGATCAACTCCCGGATTTCCTGCTCGAGATCCTGGAGCTCGGAGAGAGCACGCTTCTGCGAAAGCTGCTCTCTCTTCAGCCCGGAGAGCACCGCCTCCTTACGAACCCGCGTGTCGTGCAGCTCGCGTCCCCGGGTCGTGATCTGGTCCTGAAGGAGCGCCAGGTGGTCTCGTTCACGCACCACCGCCGCAAGCGACTCCTGGAGTCTCAGGCCGTCGGCGCGATACTCCGCGATGCGGCGGTCTTCATCTCGGCTCAGTGCCTCGACCGCACGATAACCCGCCG
>DASTNM010000613.1:0-3215 GCA_035762745.1 Candidatus Polarisedimenticolia bacterium | reverse complement strand
GATCTGGCGTAGTTCGCGCCGACCCGGTCCCGGGATGAAGGAGGTAGCCGACGCCGCTGACGGTGACCAGATGCCCGGGGTCGGCGGGATCGCGCTCGATCTTCTGGCGCAGGCGGTGGACCAGCTGCTTCAGGAGCTGGCGATCGCCCACCCCCCTCGATCCCCAGACATGCCCCGCCAGCCGGTCCGCCGGCAGGGCGCGCTCCGGGTTGGTGATCAGGTAGTGGAGCAGGCGGGCTTCCAGGTTGGTGAGGCGGACGGGCGCTCCGCCGCGCACGCTGACGGACTGCAGCTCGGGGTCGAGCGCCAGATCGCCGGCCTGCAGCGGCGCCGGCTTCTCGATTCCCGCCCGGCGCAGGAGCGCCCGCACGCGCGCCAGCAGGGTGCGCGGGCTGAAGGGCTTCGTGAGATAGTCGTCGGCCCCCAGATCGAGCCCCTTGACCTGGTCCTCTTCGCTCGAGCGCACGGTGAGCAGCATCACCGGCGTGGCGGCGCCCTGGGAGCGCCACGACTTCAAGACTTCCAGCCCGCCCAGGCGCGGCAGGTTCAGGTCGAGGATGACCAGGTCGGGCCTCTCGCGCTCGAAGGTCGCCAGCGCCGAGGGCCCGTCCTGCGCCTCGACCACCAGGTAGCTCGCCTGGCGCAGGGCGAAGGCGATCAGCCCCCGCAGCTCGAGGTCGTCGTCAACGATCAGGATCTTCATCGCCGGTCTCCCGCGGCAGGACGACGCAGACACGCGTTCCGGTCCCGCCGCTGCCGCTTCCCGCCTCGACGCGGCCGCCGTGCCGCTCCACGATCGACTTCACGATCCACAGGCCGAGCCCCAGGCCGCCCTGCTCCGGCTCATCGCCGGGGGAGCGCACGAAGCGCGCGAACAGGGCGGTGCCGTCGCCGGGCGGCAGACCGGGCCCCTGGTCCTCGACCCACAGGGCGATCTCCCTCCCCCGCGCGGCCCCCCCTATGTTAATCGTGGATCCGGACGGCGCGAACTTGTTGGCGTTGGCGAGCAGATTGACGAGGACCTGCACCAGCCTCGGGGCGTCCCCGGTCAGCGACGGCAGAGGGTACGGCAGGTTGACGATCAGGATCTGCTCCCTCTGGGCCATGAGACTCGAGGTCAGCTGCACCGCCTCCTCGACCACCTCGTCGAGCGCCACCGGCTGCCGGCGGATCGAGTCGCGTCCCGCCTCGATGCGCACGCTCTCCAGGAGGTTGTCGATGAGCTGCGTGAGGCGCAGGGTTCCGCGCTCCAGGGAGAGCACGAGCCCGCGGGCCTCCTCGGCGCTCAGCCCGGGGAGCCGCTCGCGCAGGAGCTCGATGGAGGCGAGCTGGGCGCTTAGCGGCGTGCGGAACTCGTGCGAGATGTTGGCGAGCACGGCGTCCCGCACCCGGCGGGTCGCCTCGACCTCGGTCTCGTCGCGCATGACCTCGAACTGCAGATCGCTCCCCTCGGGCTCGGGTCGGGCGCTCGTGATCACGATCGAACGACGCCGCCCGTCCGAAAGCTGCAGGTGCTCGGTGGCGCGGGCGTGGCCGCGGAAGCGGGCGTGCACGATCGGGCAGCGCTCCTCGCAGGGGCGCACGCCCTCCGAGGCCTCCGGGTTCAGGACGTCGCCGCAGAAGCGACCGATCGCCGCGCCGGCCTCGACGCCGAGCAGGGCGGCCGCCTGGGGGTTGAGGTAGCGGATGCGTCGCTCGCGATCGACGGAGAAGACCCCTTCGACGATGCCGGTCAGGACCGCCTCCGCCTCCCCCTGCCGGCGGCGCAGCTCGGCGGTGAGCTGCAGCAGGCGGCCGCGCATCCCCTCCATGGTCGCCGCCAGGGTCCCGATCTCGATGCCGGGGGCGTGCGGGATCGGGGTCGCCAGGTCACCACGACCGATGCGCTCCGAGGCGTCGGTCAGGACCCGGAGCGGCCGCACCAGCCACCGGCCGACCAGGAAGCCGAGCAGGATGGCGAGGCCGGCGGCCACCAGCGCGACCGTGACGAGAGTGCGCACGAGGTGCCGGAGCGAGGCGTCGATCCCGAAGGCCGGAAGGCGCGCTTCCACCAGGCCGACCATCTCGCCGCCCGCGGAGCGCAGCGGCAGCGCGGCCAGGAACTCGCTGCCACCCCGCGTCCGCCCCGCCTCCGGCTCGCCGTCGTCCAGGACACGGGCCCGCAGCGCCTGGCGGGCCTGGTCGTCCCCCTCCAGCGCCTCCCGGCGATCCAGGATCGCCACCTCGACGCCGAGGCGGGAGCCGACCTCCCGGGCGTAGGCCTGGTCGAGGCGTAGCGCGACGACGACGCGCGCCTCGGTCAGGCCTCCGACCACGGCACGGGCCGCGAGGACCGGCGCCTCGCCCTCGCGTCCCCGGAACAGGAAGTGATCCGGACCGGCGCCCGCCCCCCGCTCGATCTCGATCCAGGGCAGAGGCTCCCCGGCGCTCGCCAGGACCTGCGCGCCGACCAGGATCGCGCACCCCGGGAGGTGGCCGGTGAGTCGGAAGCGCTCGAGGAACTCGTGCAGCGACGCCGCGTCGCGGGCGCGCGCCAGGCGCAGCAGCGTCGGCCGCTCCGCCAGAAGATGCACCGAGGTCAGGGCCTCGTCGCCCGAGCGCTCGACGGCCTGCAGGGCGGCGGCGCCGGCCAGGCGCACCCGCGCCCGCGCCGACTCGTCGCCGAGGCGGCGCAGCAGCCGGACCGCCGCGAACGCCAGCCCCAGGACGGCGACCGACACCAGGGCGACGTTGACCCCGATGAGGAGCGTGCTCAGGCTCAGTCGGCGCATGCCCTGTTCGCCCTTGGCCGCGCGCAGGCGCGACGTACCGGCGCCTCGCTCAGACTGCCGGGATCCGCCCGGCGGCGTGGCGCGTCCGCCTCTCCACGACCCCCTTCACCACGAGCGTGACCAGCGCCAGAAGCGTGAGCAGCGAGGCCACGGCGAAGGAGGCCGCGAACTGGTACTCGTTGTAGAGGATCTCGACGTGCAGCGGGATGGTGTTGGTCAGGCCGCGGATGTGGCCGGAGACGACCGAGACGGCGCCGAACTCGCCCATGGCCCGGGCGTTGCAGAGCAGCACGCCGTAGAGCAGCGCCCAGCGGATGTTGGGCAGCGTCACGCGCCGGAAGGTCTGCCAGCCCGTCGCCCCGAGCGCGAGCGCGGCCTGCTCCTCCTCGTCCCCCTGCTCCTGCATGACCGGAATCAGCTCCCGCGCCACGAAGGGCACGGTGA
>DASTNM010000612.1:0-4175 GCA_035762745.1 Candidatus Polarisedimenticolia bacterium | reverse complement strand
GTGCTCGGGGCGGACCGGGACCTCGACCATCGGCATCGTGCCGGTCAGCTCCACGACGCGCGCCTCGAGGACCCCGGCGCGCTCGACACTGACCAGCGCCGTCGTGTGCTCCCAGGGAGACTTGACCAGGACCCGCGCCGTCTCGCCCGCAGCCCAGGTGTCGCGCTCGGGGACGAGGTCGATGCGGTTCCCCTGGTCGAGCCGCCAGGGGGAGAAGCCGGGGCCGAAGACGTAGAACGCCGTCGCCGACTGGATCTCGTTGCCGCGCGGGTCGGTCGCCTTGGCGATCAGGACGTACTCGCCCCCTTCGCTCAGATCGAAGTGGGCAGCGACCGGGTCGTTGCCGGTATCAATCTTATGGTCGGCGATCTCCTGCGTCACCTGGCGCGACTCGAAGACGTAGCGCCCCGACACCTCGCGACGCCGCACCGACTCCCAGTGCCGGCGCACCAGTGACAGCCGCACCTTGACGTCGCCGACCACCTCCCCCTTGGGGGAGAGGGCGATCAACTGGGTGTCGACCCCTTTCGCCGCCTCGACGAAGTAGGCCGGACGCCTCAGCCCGACGAAGAACGTCCCCGGGAGCACGGTGACCGTGGTGCTCCCCGCCGACGCCTGCCGGTCGACGTCGCGCACCTCCGCCTCCAGGTCGAGACGCGTCGGCCAGCCGTGGCGCGCCTCCAGGCGCGCGATGGCGATCGGCGCCTGCCCGCGGGGGTCGAGCGTCCCCTCGCCGCTGCCGACCGTCAACGGGCGCGCCAGGTCCTCCCACTGGTCCTCGATCCCGGTCGGCAGGAACTCCCAGCCGTCCCAGCGCGACCCGGGGGCCGACCACCAGGAGCGGCTGGCGCGCGCCGTCCAGGTCGCCGGGGCGCCGCTCATGGCGCCGCCGGCCAGGAACGATCCCTCGATCGTCGCCGCGAAAGCGTCGCCGGTCATGAGCGACTCCTGCGCCGCCGTGACGGCGACGCGGAACTTGGGGCGGCGGAACTCGGCGACGCGGAAGCTCCCCTCGGCGTCCCAGACGCTCTCCTTGGCGAAGTGGCGCGTCTCCTTGTCGTAACGATCGCCGAGGATCACCTCCCACGACCCGAGAGGGGCGGCCTGCGGGATCGGCATCTCCACCTCGGCGGCCCCCGCGCCGTCGAGCCTCACCTCCTGGACCAGGGCGTCCTGCCCGCGGGAGTCGCGCACCACGAGGCTGGCGGCGCGGACCTCCGGGATCCCCAGTGACCGGTCCTCGCGCCGGCGCAGCACCGCCTTGAGGTGCACCGACTCTCCGGGCCGCACCACCCCCCGGTCGGCCCAGACCGATCCCACCACCGGAACCGCATCGTGCCAGTCGACCGCCAGGTTGAAGTCATAGCCGCGCTGCCCCTCGTCCCATTCGGCCCGCGCGTAGGCCAGGTCGTCCCCCAGGCGCGCGAAGACGACGAACGCCTTCTTCACCGGCAGCTCGCGCGGCGAGCGCGCCAGCCCCGCGGCGTCGGTCGTCCCCTGCCAGAGGCCGTGCCCCTGCTGGTCGCGCACCGTCACGACGGCGTGCGCCACCGGCCGGGTGTCCTTGAGACGCGTCACCCAGACGAGGATCCCCTCGTGCTGCGATGTCTTCACCGTCAGCCCGAGCGAGGTGACCTGCGTGATCGTGGCGCGCGGCCGGCGCAGCGTCTCCGCCTCGTCCGCGTCGTACTCGCTGTCCGGCTCGACCGCGCCGACCGCGAGGCGCGTCTCGACGATGCCCGGCGCGCCGGCGAGGACCCCGTCGAGAGCCACCGGTGAGAGGACGGGACGATCGACGCGTCCCTCGATCGTGACGGCCGGGGCGCGGGCCAGCGCCGGCTCGACGTGCGTCTCGTCGCGCCGCAGGATGGCGCGCGCCAGCTCCTCCTCCGACAGCCGGCGGTGCGTCACGTGGTAGTCGGTGACGTTGAAGCTCTTGAGCGGGATGGCGTGCGGGCCGTCCCACTCGACGACGCCGTCCCCTTCGACCAGGTAGAAGGCCGGCTGGCGATGTGCCGTGCTCAGTCGCCCGCACCATGGGAAACCGAGCTTCTCCTCCGAGGCGTCGGGGGCGTCGGCCGCCAGGCAGATCTGATACTCCCGCCCCGGCTCGAGGTGCAGCGGGTCGAAGGACAGCTCCTCGGCCGCCCGCTGCCACCACCAGGCTTCGGTGTTCGGCCGGACCTTGTGCCGGACCTCCTCCTTCTCGTCGACGGCGCGGTAGGTCAGGAAGGGGGCCAGGTCGCTCCAGCGGACCGGGCTCGTGAACCGGAGCCGCAGATCGTCGGGATCGAAGCCGCCCTTCCCCGTCCGCGGCGAGCGGCCGAAGAAGCCGAGCGGCGCCGGCGGCGGGGGGATGGTGAAGACCGCCTGGCCCTCCGGCGCCGCCTCCGTCCCCTCGACCCCGCGGACGCCGGCGACGACCGTCACCTCGACGCGCGCCGAGCGCGGCCAAGGCTTGCGCGGCGTGAGGTGGACGATCTGCGTCGGGTGCTGCTTGTCGGGCTCGAGGCGGAAGGCCCCCTCCCCCTCGGGCGGTCCCTGGCATCTGGCGAGGAACGACTCCCAGGCCTTGAAGGCGGCGCGGTCCTCGTTCTTCAGACGCTCGACCTCGTCGGCCGCCAGCACCGACCCCGCCCGCGCGAACGGCGCCGGGACGAGGCGCACCTTGAGGTGCCGCGACAGCGACTCGGCATCGACCGGCTGGTTCCAGACCAGGACGATCGAGGTCGAGGGGTCGAGACTCTCGCGGTGCATCCGGTAATGCAGGAGGTGCATCGGGTCCGTGTAGAGGTCCTCGGCGATCACCACCTCGGGCAGGAGAGTCGTGAACTGGAAGAGATAATCGTCCCCGAGAGCGCCGCCGTCGATCCCCTTCAGCACCTTCGAGATCCTGAAGCGGTAGGTCGTGGCGCGCGGCAGCGGCTTGAGCGGCTCGCCGATCAGCTCGGCTGTGCCGGCCCAGCGCCAGCGCGCCTGGATCGGCGGATCGATCGACAGCCAGTCGGGCGGGGCGCTCATCGGCTCCGCCGCCGCGAGCGGCACGACGGCGGCGCTGAACAGGATCTGGATGCGCGCCGCCTGGTCGGCGTGCAGCACCCCGATCGGGCTGGCGCTCAGGATCCGCAGCGGCTGCCCGGCCGCCCGCGCCGCGACGGCGGCGGCCAGCGCGAGAGCCAGTGGAAGTGCGGCCCGGATGATCCTCGGGGAGCGGCGCGCCATCGGGGTCTCCTTCATCTTTATGTCGCCTTCGGTGGTGCAGGCTGGGCCGGTGCAGGTCGAGCGCAGGCTCACGGTAGCATAATGTCAGGCGGGATGATCCCGGTGGGCGCAGGGGGATGTCGCGCCCGCACCGCATCTCTGCCGGCCATGCTCACGTTCCCCGCGCCCCCGCGTCTAATACGGGTGTAGGGCAGGATGCCGAGCACCGTGACGCCACCCGACGACCGAGCGCTCATAGACCAGGCCCAGAGAGGGGACAGGTCCGCGTTCGAAGAGCTGGTCCGGCGCTACGACCGGCAGGTCCTCCGGCTGGCGTTGAGTCTCGTGCGCTCGGCGGACGAGGCGCGGGAGATTTACCAGGAGGCGTTCCTCAAGATGTATCGCTCCCTCGGATCGTTCCGGCAGCAGAGCGGCTTCGGGACCTGGGCCTACCGCATCGTCACCAACCTCTGCCTCGACCGCCTGCGCCGCGCCGCGGCGCGACCGGAGGAGTCGGCGCCGGGGCCCGGGAGCGGACCGGCCGGCGCGACGCCGGGCGGGCGGCTGGAGCGGATCCCGGACGGCCGCGCGGAAGTGGACCCGGAGCGGGCGCTGGCCGCCCGCGAGATCCGCGAGCGGATCGCGTCGGCGCTCCGGCGCTTGTCGCCGCGCGAGCGGCTCGTCTTCGAGCTGCGGCACCATCACGGCCTGCGGCTCAGGGCGATCGGCGAGATCCTCGAGACCTCGGAGGAGACGGCGCGCAACTGTCTCTTCCGCGCGCACCGCGATCTGCGCGCGGCGCTCGGCGACATCATGGGAGAAAGAGCGCCGCGGCGCGCGGGCGCGTGAATCCGGCGGAGGCTGAGACATGAACGAAGGGGCGACGATGAGCTGCGAGACGGCGCGACGACAGATGCTTCTGCTCCTGTACGAGGAGATCGACCCCGGCGAGCGTCAACGTCTGCTGGGACATG
>DASTNM010000611.1:0-3774 GCA_035762745.1 Candidatus Polarisedimenticolia bacterium | reverse complement strand
GCGGGCGGCGCCGATGAGCGGTGGTGGGGGCCCGGAGGCGCGCATCAGGAGCCACTACGAGCAGTGGATGTCGCAGGATTCCCCACTGGCCCCGATGGGTGATTACTTCGACGGCTCCTGCTTCGCCAACTACGGCTTCTGGGAGGAGGAAACGCGCAGCGCGCGCGAGGCCTGCCAGAACCTGATGGAGCGTCTTCTGGCCTTCATCCCGGACAAGTCGGGCACCATCCTCGACGTGGCCTGCGGGTTGGGCGCCACGACCCGCCATCTTCTGGCCCACTATGCCGCCGAGGCGATCACCGGGATCGATCTGACCGAGAAGAACCTGGAGGTCTGCCGCCGCAACGCCCCGGGCGTCCTCTTCCGCGCCATGGACGCCACCCGGCTCGAGTTCCCCGACGAGTCTTTCGACAGCGTGATCTGCGTCGAGGCGGCGTTCCACTTCCAGACCCGCGAGCGCTTCCTGCGCGAGGCCCGGCGCGTCCTGAAGCCGGGCGGCCGGATCGTGCTGGCCGATATCCTGTGCGATCGCCGGGCCGACGCCAGCAGCCCCTTCCTGCACCCGGAGAACCACGTGGCGGACCCGCAGAGCTATGCCGAGGTGCTGCGGCGCGCCGGCTTCGAGCCGGAGCGGGTGACCGACGTGACCGAGGAGTGCTGGACCCGCTCCAACGCGCACGCCACACGCTACCTGTGCGATCGGTATCGGGGCGCCGAGATCGACCGGCCCGCCTTCAACCAGGCGATGTTCAGGCGGCTCGGCAGCATCCTGAGCCTGCGCTACTACCTCCTGGCCAGCGCGATCAGGCCCGCCGGGGCGACGCTGGAGGACGTCGGGGACCAGGAGGCCGTCGAAATCGCTCCTCCCCCGGGCGCCCCGGAGCCCGGGAGGGTCAACGGATTGCGGCTTCTCCTGGAGCGCGCCGGACGGCTCCGCGCCCCGCTCCCGGGCGACGGCGAGGCCTCCCGGGCCCTCGCCCAGGCCGGCTGGCGCTTATCCGGCCGGCGCGGTCCGCGCCCCGGCCAGGGCCCCTCCGTCACCCGCGAGACGGGCGAAGCGATGAGCGAGGCGGTGCGCCTGGGGGCGATCAACGAGCGCTACGACGACACGATGTACGGCGCCGTCGCCCGGGATCTCTACGAGGGGACCGACTACCACAACCTCGGTTACTGGGGGGCGAATGTGCGCTCCCTGCCGGAGGCCTGCGAGCGTCTGGTCGAAACGCTGTTGAACTACATCCCGGAGAAGACCGGACGGATTCTCGACGTTGCCTGCGGCAAGGGAGCTTCGACGCGCCAGCTCCTGCGTCATTACCAGGCCTCCGACGTCGCGGCGATCAATATCTCGCGCAAGCAGCTGCAGACCGGCCGGACCAACGCCCCGGGCGCGGCGTTCCTGGCGATGGACGCGGCTCGGCTCGGCTTCGCCGAGGCCTCCTTCGACAACCTGCTGTGCGTCGAGGCCGCCTGTCACTTCGCGACGCGCGAGAAGTTTCTCTACGAGGCGTTTCGTGTGCTCAAGCCGGGGGGACGCCTGGTCTTCTCCGACCTGCTGGCGGAGTCCTGGATGGAGGAGCGCGCCCCGGGGCGCCACGCCGCCAACTACCTCGCCGGGCCGGAGGAGTACGCGGCGCTCTGCCGCCGGGTCGGCTTCAGGCAGGCCGAGGTGGTCGACGCCAGCGAGGCGAGCTGGACGCCTTACGTGCGTCACTATGCACGGGTCCTGGCGCAGAAACTCAAGTCGGGCGCGATCAACCGCCGCACCTACAACGGCGCCATGGGGTACCTCGGCGTCATGATCGCCTCGACGCGCTACTACGTGATCGGCTGGGCGCAGAAGGGCCGGGCGGGAGTCTGAGAATGGGTGAAGCGATCGACACGTCCTACGAGCCGTTCTCGCGCGAGCCGGAATACCTCGACCTGAACCGGGAGTTCATTCGGGCCCTCGCCCTGGAGGGCGATCTGTCCGTCCTCGACCTGGCCTGCGGCACCGCCACGCTCACCGGGATGATCCTGGAGGAGCTCGGGCGACGGGTGCGGGTCGTCGGTGTCGATCTGTCGCGACGCTCGCTTCTCATCGCGCGCGCCGACCTGGGAGAGGCCTGCCGGTTCGGGGATCCGGGCGCCCGCGTGACGCTGGTCGAGGCCTCGGGAGACCGACCGCCGGCGCGCCCCGGGAGCTTCGACCTGGTGGTGATCGGCAACGCCATCCACTGCTTTCCCGATCGCGACCGGCTGCTCGCCGAGATACGCCGGGCCCTGAGGCCCGGCGGGCGGTTCGCCTTCAACACCTCGTTCTACGCCGGCACCTTCGTGCCGGGGACGGAGCGCTTCTACGAGGAATGGCTGAAGGAGGCCGTCAAGCGGATCCGCGCCAGGGACCAGGAGGAGCGACGGGCCGGACGCCCCGGCATCCCGCGCACGCGCGGCCGAGGGGCCGTCGCCTTCTCACGCCCCTGGCTGTCGCCGCGGCAGTACGGGGAGGAGCTGGAGCGACACGGCTTCCGAGTCACCCGCGTGCACGAGCGCACGGTGATGATGAGCCGGCGCGCTTTCGAGACGGTAGGAGCCTACGAGGGGATGGCGGCGGTGCTCCTGAGCGGCTACCCGGTGGCGCTGGCCTGCGAGGCGCTCACGTTGTCGGTGCCGGCGGGGCTCCGCGCGACCGGCCTGACGGAGGTCCCCCGCCACTGGCTCGAGATGGAGGCGGTCCGGGAGGAAGAGACGCCGCGCTGAGCCGCGACGCCGCGAGGCCAGGATGTCATCCACCCTGAAGGACAGAGTCGCCATCGTCACCGGCGGCGGTGGCGGGATCGGGCGCGCCACGGCGATCGCCCTGGCGCGCGCCGGCGCGGCGGTGGTCGTGACCGGTCGCACCTCGGCCACCCTGGAGGAGACGCTGCGCGCGGCGCGCCAAGCCGCCCCAGAAGCGCCCGGCGCGTTCGCACTGGTGCTCGACGTGCGGCGCGAGGAGGACATGGGGCTCATGGCCGCGCGGACTCTCGAGCGCTTCAGGAGGATCGACATCCTGGTGACCTGCGCGGGGGTGCTGCGCGCCGCGCAGAAGGGGCCGAGGCCGACGGTCGACATGGCGGTCGAGGAGTGGGCGGGCGTGATCGCCACCAATCTGCGCGGCACCTTCCTGGCCGACCGCGCCGTCCTGCCGGCGATGATGGGCCAGAGGAGCGGCGATATCGTCAACCTCTCCTCCACCTCGGGGCTGCGGGGGTACGCCTACGACGCCCCTTACTGCGCCTCGAAGTTCGGCATCCTCGGGCTCTCCGAGGCGCTCGCCGAGGAGGCGCGGGCGCACGGGATCCGCGTGCAGGCGGTGCTTCCCGGCCCGGTGGCGACCGGTATCTGGGAACAGAACCTGCCGGTGCCGCCCTCGGAGAAGACGCTGCCGGTGGAGCGCGTCGTCGACCTGATCATGTATCTCCTGGCCCTGCCGCGTGACGTCGTGCTGGCGAACCCGGCGATCGTGCCGCTGCGCGCGCAGCGCCGGCCGTCCTGGCGCGCCCCCGGCCCCGGGGCGGCGGTCGGCCGGGAGGGGACGGAGCCATGAGCGTCGCGGGAGACGGCCGGTTCCGGGGCCAGGTGGCGGTGATCACCGGCGGGGCGAGCGGCATCGGCTTCAAGACCGCCTCCCTCCTGGCGCGCGAGGGGGCGGCGCTGGTTCTCGTCGACCTCGACGCCGCCAGGACGCGGGAGGCCGCGGCGATCCTGAAGGCCGAGGGGGCCGAGCCGGAGCCGCTGGCGCTGGCGCTCGACGTC
>DASTNM010000610.1:0-3272 GCA_035762745.1 Candidatus Polarisedimenticolia bacterium | reverse complement strand
CGCAGCGGCGCTATAATGCGCGCCGCCATGGATGGTCTGCCCGCACGTCCCCTCCGACGACCCGGCCGGGGGCTTTCCCCCGCTCTCGTCGCCGGGCTCGTGGCGCTGGCGGCGGGCTGCGCCCGACCGGCGCCGCGGCCGAGCCTGCTTCTGGTCACGATCGACACGCTGCGCGCCGACCATCTCGGCTGCTACGGCTACCCTCGCCCGACCTCGCCGCGCATCGACAGGCTCGCCGCCTCCGGGGCCCTCTTCGAGAGGACTTTCACCTCCCTGCCTCGCACCACGCAGTCGATCGCCTCGATCATGACGGGGCGCTTTCCGAAGGGGCACCAGGCCCGAGGCCTCTACTCCGCTCTCTCTCCCGCCAACCTGACGCTGGCGGAGATCCTCAAGGGAGAGGGGTACGAGACGGCGGCGATCGTCTCGAACCTCTTCCTGCGGGCAGGGCAGGGATTCGAGCAGGGGTTCGACCTGTTCGACAACCCGCCCGCCCGATGGGACGGCGACTCGGCGCAACAGGTCAGCGCCCGGGCGATCTCCTGGCTGCGGGGGCGCCACCGGGGCGCGCCGTTCTTCCTCTGGGTCCACTATCTCGATCCGCATTGGACCTACCAGCCGGGTCCGCCGTTCGACAGGGCTTTCGATCCCGGCTTCAAGGGGCCGTTCACCCTGTACGAAGACCTGGAGGCGCACCGCCTGACCAAGGGTCAGGTGATCTTCGACAACCGGCTGGACCCCCGGCAGGTGGAGCACGTGATCTCTCTGTACGATGGCGAGATCGCTCAGGTCGACGCCGCTCTCGGCGCGCTGCTCGACGAGGCGACCCGGGAGGCGGGCGGGCCGCTTCTCACCGTCCTGACCTCTGATCATGGCGAGAGCCTCGGCGAGCAGGGGTACTATTTCGCCCACGGGGAATACCTCTACAACGCGGGTCTGCGCGTCCCCTTGATCGTCAGCCTGGCCGGAACGGTCCCGGCCGGCCTTCGGATCCCGGGCCTGGCGCAGAATATCGACGTCGCGCCGACGATCCTGGCCCTCCTCGGCATCGGCCGTCTGCAGGCGGCCGACGGCCGACCGCTCCTCCTCGGCGCTTCGGCCGGCCGCACGGTGACGGCGGCCCCGGGACGCGGGTTGATTTTCGCCGAGAGCGACTTCCAGCTGATCCACCCGGAGAACCGGCGCTACTACCTCCCCGGCCCCGCCGGGAAATGGTCCGCCGTCTCGGACGGCCGATCGAAGCTGATCCTGATCCCGAAACCTGGAGGGGAGATCCTGGAGTTCTACGACCTGGAGACCGACCCGGGCGAGAGGCGCAACCTCGAGGGAGCGGGTGCCGATGCCGTGACGCGCGGCCATCTGCTGCGCGAGCTGCGCCAATTCGTCGACTACGACCCCGGCTGGCTGCCGGGCCCGCCGACCGGGCCCGATGACGAGGAGCGCCGGCGATTGAGGGCGCTCGGTTACCTCAACTGAGGCCGGCGGGCAGCAGCCTCTCGAAGACCTCGTTCGAGACCAGCCTGCCTCGGCGTGTCAGGCAGAGACGCTCCCCCCTGCGCTCCAGGAGCCCCGCCGCCAGAAGCTCGCCGATCTCCGGCCCATCCGCCTGCGGAAGCCCCAAGCCAGCGGTCGCGGGAGGCCCCGGGCCATAACGGCGGCCCAGCGCCTCGAGATCGACCCCCTCGGTCAGCCGCAGCCCGGCGAACAGCGCCTCCGCCGCCCGCCCTGCGGGCGGCTGCGGGTCGTCGATCCGATCGATACCGATGCCGCGCCTGGCGATGTAAGCGTCGAGATCGGAGGCGTTCGCGTAGCGCCGGCCGGAAAGATAGGAGTGGGCCGACGGCCCGAAGCCGACGTACTCCGCATCGCTCCAGTATTTGATGTTGTGCCGGCTGCGGTGGCCCGGGCGGGCGAAGTTCGAGATCTCGTAATGCTCGAAGCCGCACTCCGACAGGAGGTCACAGGCCGCCTCGTACAGCGCCGCGACGGCGTCGTCCGCCATCGGAGCGAGCCTTCCGAGCGCCGCCTCGCGCCCGAGCCGGGTTCTGTCGTGGAGCTCGAGGATGTAGAGGGAGAGATGATCGACTCCGGCGTCGACGACGCGGCGGATGCCGTCGAGCGCTTCCGGGATCTCCTGCCCCGGCAGGCCGAGAATCAGATCGGCGCCCAGGCTGCGCGGCCCCGCGGCGCGCGCCGCCGCCAGGGCCGCGAGCGCCCGGGAGGCGTCGTGCGGCCGTCCCAGGAGGCCGAGCCGTCGGTCGTCGAGCGACTGCACTCCGACCGTCAGCCGGGTCACGCCGAGACGCGCCAGGGCCTCGAGGCGCGGCGGGTCGACATCCTCGGGGTTCGCTTCGAGGGCGATCTCGGAGCCGCTCTGCAGTGAGAAGGCCGCCCGCAGCGCCTCGATGACCTGGCCCAGGAGATGGGAGGGCAGGAGCGAGGGGGTGCCGCCCCCGAAGTGCAGCGTGTCGGCGGCCCGTCCACGGAGGGGCGTCCCGATCGTTTCGATCTCGCCGCGCAGGGCGGCGATGTAGGCCTCGGGGGCCCGTCCCGGACCCACGGCCCGCCCGTGCGTCGGGATGAGATAGAAATCGCAGTACGAGCAGCGTACGGTGCAATACGGCACGTGCACGTAGAGCCCCAGCGTCCCGCCGCTCATACGCGCTCCACGCTGGCCACCGGCAGCCAGCCGCTCAGCGCGCTCGGCAGGCTGACCTGATACCAGCCGTCGACGCGACTGCGCACCTCGACGCGCGTCCCCTCGTGCACCGTGAACAGGACGGTGTTGTCCTCCGCCGGGCCGGCCCGCACGTCGACCTTGTCCTGCATGACGATCGCCTGATTGGCGGTCGCCTCGCGGATCCGGAAGACGAGCGCCCCGCCTGACAGCAGCATGCCGAGCCCCAGGCAGAGCGCCCCATAGCCCAGAAGCCGGCGGCGCGCCTCGCCGCGCGACAGCAGGAGGGCGCCGACCAGCCCCCCGGCCGCCACGTAGAGCGCCAGGAAGAGACCTTCCAGGAACGCGAACGCGGGCGCCTCCACGAGATCGCGCAGCACCTTCACCGGATAAGGCGCCTCGGGCGCCTCCGCCCGGTCGCGGATCCGACCACGCGCCAGGTCGAGATTGTCGCGCGCCTCGACATCGGTCGGATCGACCCGCAGGGCCCGCTCGAAGTGCAGGATGGCGGCGCCCAGGCGCCCCATCCGGAAATAGGCGTTGCCGAGGTTGTAGTCGACGCGCGGGTCCCGCAGACCGTAATCCAGGATCTTCT
>DASTNM010000609.1:0-3285 GCA_035762745.1 Candidatus Polarisedimenticolia bacterium | reverse complement strand
CGCTCGACGCTGGCCGGCGGTGCGGGGCTCCTCGCCGGCCTGCTCCTTCCGGGTCTCGGCCTGGCGCCCCGCTCGGGCGCGGCGCGCCGCTGTCGCCGCTGCGGTCACCCCTACTGTCGCCGCTGTCAGGTGACGACCCGGTACCCCGACCATTGCTCTCCCTGCATGCATCTCTTCATCCTGCGCGACGGCCTGGCGCCCGGGGTCAAGAGCCGCAAGATGGGCGAGGTGGCGCTCTTCAGGCGGCGCGTCTTCCTCGGGACGCGGGTCCTGAGCCTGGCGCTGCCGGGCGGGGGGCATGTCCTCGGCGGCCGGGCGCTCCTCGGGTCGATGCTCCTGATGACCTGGGGCGCCGCCTGGGTCGGCATCGTGCTGCGCGGGCGCATGCTCGTGTCGCCCGAGTGGATCGCACCCGCGAGCGGGGCCATGGGGTTGGCGGTACCGGCGGTCCTGGCCCTGACGGCCTGGCTCGCCGGGAACCTGACGGCGCACGAGAAGATCTCGGACTAGGGGATCCATGGCTCTCAAGGGAACGCTCAAGGACTTCAGCCTGGCGGACATCTTCCAGTTGATCGGCATCCAGCGGAAGACGGGCGTCCTGACGCTGAAGAACGACAAGGAGGTGGTCACCGTCTCCTTCGTCGACGGAAATGTCGTGGCCGCCGATTCGCTCCACCGCCGCCTCGAGGACCGGCTGGGCACGGTCCTCGTGAAGTCGGGGCGCATCGGCGAGCCTCAGCTCCAGGAAGCCCTCAAGATTCAGAAGAACACCCTCAAGCGCATGGGGAACATCCTGGTCGAAAGCGGCTTCATCGACGCCCAGGCGCTGCGCGATGCCCTGCAGATCCAGATCAGCCAGATGATCTACCGGCTGTTCCGCTGGCGCGACGGTGAGTACAACTTCAGTCAGGAGGAGCGGGTCGATTACGACGCGGATCACGTGGTGCCGATGTCGGCCGAGAGCATCCTGATGGAAGGGGCAAGGATTCTCGACGAGTGGCCGATGATCGAGAAGGGGATCAAATCCTTCTCGACGGTGTTTCGTCAGGCCAACGTCGAAATCGCGAGGTCCGGCCCGGGGTCCGCGGCGGCGGTGGACGAAGCGGCTCGTGCCGTGACCCTCAGCGAGCAGGAGCGCCAGGTGCACGCCCTCGTCGACGGCAAGCGGAGCGTGCAGGAGATCACGGAGCGCTGCCCGCTGAGCGAGTTCGACACCTGTCGCATTCTCTACGAGCTCGTCGGCCGCCAGCTGATCGAAGAGGTCCGCGCCGGCGGCGCGAGGAGCGTGGCTCCGTCCGAGACCGCGGCGCCCGTACGCCAGTTGTCGCCGGCGCTGCTCGGCATCGGGTATCTGGCGCTGGTCCTCCTGACGGGGGCGACCCTCGCGGTCAGGGCCCGGGCGCTGCAGCGCCAGGCTCCGGAGGAGACTCTGGGAGCGGCTCTCGCCCCCCTGGCCGGGACGCAGGAAGTGGAGCCGATCGAGACGGCGATCGGCCGCAGCCGGCTGCAGCGGGTCGATTTCGCCATCCAGGTCTATTACCTCTTGAACCACGGCTATCCGCTGGAGCTCCACTACCTGGCTACCTCCGGTCTCCTGAAGCCCGATGCGATCACAGATCCCTCCGGCCGGGATTATCTCTACGAGGTCAAGGACGGTGGGTATCTACTCTCCGTTCCGACCTCGGTAGACGACTCGGGCCGGTTCGAGATCAAATATTCGCCGCCGCAGGATTCGCAGTAACACTCACAAGAAATTGAATTTAAATGCCTTAGTCGCACGCTACAGATAATATCAGACACTTGACACTATGAGACTCAACACTTATACTGCGCATCGACTAAGAGCCTTTCTAGTCCGGCATCGTAAGGAGGATATCGATGAGCAAGATCATCGGCATAGACTTGGGGACGACCAACTCGGTCGTCGCTGTGATGGAAGGGGGCAAGCCGGTCGTCATACCAAATGCCGAGGGGTCCCGAACCACGCCTTCCGTCGTCGCCTTCAGCGACAAGGGTGAGCTGCTGGTCGGTCAAGTAGCCAAGAGACAGGCGATTACCAACCCCGAGAACACCGTCTCTTCCATCAAACGCTTCATGGGGCGCCGCATGGAGGAGGTCTCGGAAGAGATGAAGATGGTGCCGTATCGGGTCGCGGCCGGCTCCGCGAACGCCGTGCGGGTCCGGATCCGGGGCAAAGAGTACGGCCCGGAGCAGATCTCGGCTCACATTCTCCAGAAGATGAAGCAGTCGGCCGAGGATTACCTGGGGGAGAAGGTAAGCCGGGCCGTCATCACCGTCCCGGCCTATTTCAACGACGCCCAGCGCCAGGCCACCAAGGACGCCGGCCGGATTGCCGGGTTCGAGGTCGAGCGTATCGTGAACGAGCCGACCGCCGCCGCCCTGGCCTACGGCCTCGACAAGAAGAAGGACGAGGTCATCGCCGTCTACGATTTCGGTGGTGGCACCTTCGACATCTCGGTCCTGGAGGTCGGGGAGGGGGTCGTCGAGGTCAAGTCGACCAACGGCGACACACATCTCGGCGGAGACAACATCGACCACTGCATCATCGACTGGATCACCTCCGAGTTCAAGAAGGACCAGGGCATCGACCTCTCGAAGGACCGGATGGCCCTGCAGCGACTCAAGGAGGCGGCCGAAAAGGCCAAGTGCGAGCTGTCGACCGTCACCGAGACCGAGATCAACCTGCCGTTCATCACGGCGGACGCCAGCGGCCCGAAGCATCTGACGCTGAAGCTGACGCGGGCGGTCTTCGAGCGCCTGGCGAACCATCTCTTCGAGCGCTCCATCCCGCCCGTCGAGCAGGCCCTGAAGGATGCCGGCCTGAAGCCGTCCGACATCGACGAGGTGGTCCTCGTCGGCGGCAGCACGCGCATCCCGCGAATCCAGGATCTGGTTCGACAGCTCTTCGGCAAAGAGCCGCACAAGGGGGTGAATCCGGACGAGGTGGTGGCGGTCGGCGCGGCCATCCAGGCCGGAGTCCTCGGAGGCGAGGTCAAGGATCTCCTGCTCCTCGATGTGACTCCGTTGTCGCTCGGGATCGAGACTCTGGGCGGGGTCATGACCCGGCTCATCGAGCGCAACACGACCATCCCGACTCGAAAGAGCGAGATCTTCTCGACGGCCGGGGACAGCCAGACGAGCGTCGAGGTCCACGTGGTCCAGGGAGAGCGCGAGATGGCGCGGGACAACCGGACGCTGGGGCGCTTCCACCTGGTCGGGATCCCTCCCGCTCCCCGCGGCGTGCCCCAGATCGAGGTGACGTTC
>DASTNM010000608.1:0-4607 GCA_035762745.1 Candidatus Polarisedimenticolia bacterium | reverse complement strand
CGGGTCCGCGTATCGCTTGTCGAGGAGGTTCGAGACGGTGGCCGAGATCTCCAGGCCCGGGGCCAGCTCTTTGCTCAGAAGCGTCAGGTTGACCGCGAGGAACCCTCCGACGTCCGTGTTCGCCACCGTGTGGCGGCTGCTGGTGTACTGCATCTCCAGTCCGGCGGCCAGACGCTTTCCCAGGAAGGGCGCGAACAGATTCAACTTCGACAGGTTGTGGGGCGAGTTGGCGACGGGTCCCGGGGTGCCCGGCGCCCTGCTCGTCTGGTAGGCCGAGCTGAAACGGATCTCCCAGCCGCGCGCCCAGCGGCGCTGCAGCTCGAACTCCACCCCGCTCGCCTCGAGACGGTCGAGGTTGTCGAAGTACTTGAGATTGTCCAGCGGGTCGATCGCCAGGTTGATCATCTCCTTGCTGCTGTTGTGGAAGAGGGATCCCGAGAGCCGGAGATTGCCGCCCACGTACTGCTCGAGGACCAGCTCGGTGGTGCTGATGCTCTCGGGAGCCAGTCCGGGGGGTGGTTTGTATCCGAGGGCGCTGGCGTTGTAGTAGAGCTCGTAGGCGTTGGGCGCCCGGAACGCCGTCCCATAAAGCGCCTTGAGGGTCGTCCTGTCACGAGGGCTGTAGATGATCGAGACGCGCGGGTTGAGGGCGTCGCCGAAGGTCGTGTAATAGTCGTATCGCAGTCCCAGGTTGAAAGTCAGGGTCTTGCGGGCGGCGATCTCGTCCTGGAGGTACACCCCCAGGTCGGTCGAGGATTTGCGCCGGTCGTAGTACTCGAAGTACGGGCTCACGTCGTAGGCGCGCAGGTCCTGGCGGTAGTTGTCATGAAACTCGAAGCCGCTCGTGACCCTGTTGCCCCGGTGGGGCGGCAGCGTGACCTGGCCCTCCGTTCCCCACCAGTAGCCCCAGGTGAAATCCTTGTACAGAGTGACCGGGGGAGCGTCGTAGGGGTAGTCGCCGAAGTAATAGTAGCGATCGAGATAGGCCCTGCCGGTGAAGTTCCCGAGCCGACTGAAGGCGCGCTCGTACTTCATCTCGAGGCTGCTCCGCTCGTCGGTGGTCTCGGCCCGCGTATCGTTGAACAACTGATTGAACGAGGCGGTCGGGACCCCCTTCCTCCGGGAGGAGTGCGCCGCCTCCAGCCGGAAATTGCCGAACGTCACCTTCGCGAAGAGGCGGTGGTACTCATCGTCGTCGTTCCGGGTCAGGCCGTTGTTCGTCGCCGGAGTGTCGAAGTCCTTGAAGAACAGCTCCCGCCCGTCGCTCGCGAGAACCGAGGCGCCCAGGACGAGGTCGGCGCCATTCTTCAGTGTCGTCCCGTAGGCGACCCGCCCGGAGCGCGTCGAGTAGCTGGCACCGGCGGCCGAGACGGCGGTCCCGGAGAGGTCCTTCCCCTGCTTCGTGATGACGCTGACGACGCCGAAGAAGGCGCCGGTTCCGTAGATCGACGAGCTCGGGCCGCGGATGACCTCCACGCGGTCGATGAGCTCGACGTCGATCGGGCCCTCGGTCCCCAGGAGCGCCTGTCCGAAGATGATGTCGTTCGATCGGTGCCCGTCCACCAGGAGGAGGACCCGGGAGTTGTAATCGCCCGCACGGGCGAAGCCGCGCACCCCCAGGTAGGTGTAGTTGCGGTCGTAGGTGGCATAGAACCCCCGGACGCCGGCCAGGATCTCCCCGAGAGTGCGGTAGCCGTATCGTTTGATCTCCTCCGCGGTGACGATGCTCACGGAGGCCGGCGCGTCCCCGGTCTTCTGCTCGTACTTGGAGGCGCCGTAGACGACCTCGATGTCCATCAGCTGATCGATGCTCAGGGTGGTGAGATCGGGCGGGGGTTGGGCGGTGGCCGCGCCCGTGTCCGATCCGGCGAGCGCGAGACAGAGGCCCGAGGCCGCCAGTCCGTGAATCAAGGTGCCCACGCGAGCGCCGGTCTGCCTCATCAGTAGACCCCTCGGGACCGCAGCAGTCGCGGCGGCAGCCTGGCGCCAATATATGACCCGGCGGCCCCTCCGCAAGTCTCAACGTGGTGCTGAGAGTGTGGCGTCCGAGGGCGTGACGGTGAGCGGGAGGGATGTTGCCCGATGGACGCGGTGGTGGGGGCGGGGAGCGTCAGTTCGTTGATTTGACTGGTGTTGCTGCGCTGGGGTCCATGGCACGGTGTTTGGTACTCGACGGGTCATGCACTGGCCCGCGACACCGGTCGAGCACCTGGGTGCGTTTCAACCTCCCTGCTGCCCTCGTCCGGCCTGCCCGGAGCACCGGCGCACCTCGCCCGGGTATCGCGTCCGTCGTCATGGTGTCTTCTCCACCAGGAGACGCCGGCGGGTGCCCCGCTTCCGCTGCCTGACCTGTCGGCACACCTTCTCCCGGCAGACCTTCGCGGTCTCCTATTACCGCAAGCGGCCCGAGCTCATCCGGCCGGTCGCGGCGGCCCTGGTCGCCGGCTCGGCCCACCGTCAGATCGCCCGCTCCCTGGGCTGCGCCCCGTCCACCGTGACCCGCCTGGCGGCCCGCCTCGGACGTCATGCGATGCTGCTCCTGTCGCGCGCCCTGGGGGAGCTGCGCGGGCGCGTGGGCGAGCCCTTCGTCCTGGACCACTTCGAGACCTTCGAGTTCACCCAGGACTATCCCTTCGGCGTGGCCACCCTGGTCGGAGCCGAGTCGTGGTTCGTCTACAACCTCGACCCGGCGCCGCACGGCCGCACGGGGCGGCTCTCGGGATTCCAGGAACGCCGGGCACGCTCGCGCCCGCGGCGCTCGAACCGGGGAGGCTATGCCGGCTCCACCCAAAGGACCTTCGACCTGCTGCTCGCGCTCGGCAAAGCGGACCGGCCCGCGCTGGTCCGCGGGGACGGACACCCGGCCTACGACCGCGCCGCCGCCCGGCACCGCCTCGTCCTGGAGCGCTATCCCAACCCGCCGCGCGGGCCGAAGGGCTCCCCAAGGTCCGCCGCGGCGCGGGTGCGGGACACCGCCCTGTTCCCGGTCGACCTCCTGCACAAGATCCTGCGCCACACCCTGGCCCATCAGCGGCGCCAGACCATCGCCTTCGGCCGGCGCCTCAACGCCGTCATGGAGCGCCTGTTCCTGGCCGCCGTGTGGCGCAACTTCATCAAACGCCGGTCCGAGCGGCGCCCCGAGCCTCGGACTCCCGCCATGCACCTGTGCCTGACCGAGGTCCCCTGGGGCTGGAAGCGCCTGCTCGCCCGGCGCCTCTTCTTTCATCACCAGCCTCTCCCCGCACCCTGGGCTTCTCTCTATCTGCGGCAGTGGATGACACCGCTCCTCCCTTCCAATACCCGCCATCAGCCCGTGCGGGCCCTCTGAGATCTCTCCCAACCGACCCTCAAGAGAAGAGCTAGCCGGTAGGACGGCTCACCCAGCCGGCCACACGCCCCGCCCACCTGAAAAGCAACACTCTCGGCACCACGTTGAACTGGGCTAGACTTGCCGGTGATGCGCGCCTTCGGTCGGAGCGAGAGGGGGGTCGGAGGGCCGGCTGGCCTCATGAGGCTAGTGCCGCTTCTCGTAGCGCTCGCCCTCGCGGGGGCTTCGATCGTGCCGGTATGGGCCAATCCGATCGACTACCGTCTGGGTCTGCTTGCCTGGCAGGGCGATTTCGGCGGCGCCGACCGGGTGACCCTGACGCAGATCCCGCTCGAGCTGGTCTTTCCCGGGCGATCCTCGAGCCTGTCGATCATCATCCCTTACGACCAGATCGACCGGACGGGAAATGTCACGCTCACGGCCGACGGTCCGGCGCTGCTCGGGGTCGGCGGACCGGGGCGTCCGGCGTGGCAGACGAGTCCCGCCGGCGAGCGTCGGAGCGGCCCGGGGGACGTCGTCCTCCGAGACGAGATCGTCCTGTCACGCGCCGGCAAGGGGAAGAGGCCGGCGCTGGCCCTCGTCCTGGACTACAAGCAGCCGACCGCCGACGAGAGGAAGGGGCTCGGGACCGGGAAGCGCGATTGGGGGATTGGGCTGTCGTACGTCCAGCCGCTCGGCAAGCGCTGGCAGATTCTGGGCGATGCCGGCTACCGCTTCATGGGCGATCCGTCGGGAGTCAATTTCAACAACCGAAGGCGCCTCTCGGCAGGGCTCGGGTTCGTCGCCAACCGCCTCACCTGGCGGTTCCTGGTCGAGAATCTCACTCCGCTGCTCGACACCGTCCCATGGTTCGACGCGGCCGGCCTGCCGATCGGGTTCCGGGAGGTCCAGGACCACCGCCTCGCCCGCCTCGATCTGACGTTGCGCTCCCTCCCGGGCGGCACGACACGGATCGGCCTCACCAAGGGGTTCAACGACAGCACGGAGCAGTATGGGTTCGTGCTGGAGTTCTCGACCGGCGGGCGCTGAGGCGGCCGCGCCGGCCGTCTCAGTAGGCGACGAGGTCCTGCATCGCCCTCTTAAGATCGGAGACCTGGGGGAGGATGGTCGACTCCAGCCCCGGCTCGTAGGCGACGAAGGTGTCGAGGGCGGCGATGCGGCGCACGGGAGCATCGAGGAACTCGAACAGCCGGTCGGCGATGAGGGCGGCGATCTCGGCCCCGTAGCCGAAGGACAGGGCGTCCTCGTACGCCACCAGCACCCTCCCCGTCTTTCCCAC
>DASTNM010000607.1:0-15580 GCA_035762745.1 Candidatus Polarisedimenticolia bacterium | reverse complement strand
GCCTCGGCGCTCCTCGGAGGGGTTTTCTACCCCCCCGAGGACATGCCGGCCTGGCTCGGGGTCGGGTCCCGCTTCCTGCCGATCACCTATGCCCTGCACGCCTTGCGCCGGGCGCTCTTGCGCGGCAGCCACTTTGCCGATCTCCTGCCGGACATCCAGGCGCTGGTCCTGTTCGTGGCGATCCTGCTCCCGCTGGGGATTCTGGCCTTCCGTCTTGCCGTGCGCAAGGCGCGGCAGGAAGGGTCGCTGGTGCAGTACTGATTCTTGACTGGCGCGCGGTGGCCCGCTAGTCTGTCGCGATGCAGACGCCATCCGTGAGCATCGTGCGCGTGCCCGCGACGGCGCCGACACGCGACGACGTGCTCGCCGGCGTGCGGCGGGCCATGGAGCTGGCCGGATGGCGGGAGTTCATTCCCCGTGGCGCCGAGGTGTCGCTCAAGCCAAATCTCGGCTGGGACCTCTTCCTGCCCGGCGCGGTGACCTCGCCGTGGGCCCTGGAAGGAGTGGTGCGCACCATCCGCGACTGGGTCGGCACGATCAACGTCGTCGAATCCGACCAGGTCGTCGTGAACGTGGAGGTGGCCTTCCGGCTCAACCGCATCGATCGGGTATGCCGCGAGTACGATCTCACCTGGGTGAACATGAGCCGCGGCCCCCTGCACACGGTGCCCCTGCCGGGAGGCCGGGTGCTGAAGGAGCTGACGGTCCCCGAGATCCTGCTGCGCACCAAGCTGGTCACCGTGCCGGTCATCAAGACGCACAACAAGACGGTGATCACCGGCGCCATCAAGAATCAGTGGGGTTGCCTGCCGATGTTTCGGCACAATTATCATCTGGTCCTCGACGCGGCGCTCGCGGACATCAACACCGTGGCCCGTCCATGTTTTGCGGTGATGGATGCGACCATCGGTCTGGAAGGCAACAGCCCGAAGTCGGGCAAGCCAAAGGTCGTCAATCGCGTGCTGGCCTCGGGTGATTTCGTGGCGCTCGATGCGGTGGCCGCGAGGATCATGGGCTTCGATCCGTCACGTATCGGACATCTCAACGAATGCGTCGCGGCCGGCCTCGGCGTGTCCGACCTGGAACGCATCACCACGACCGGCGACGACGATCTCTCGCTCAATCTGCAGTTCGTGCCGGCACGGCACAACGCCGTGTC
The DNA here is from genome assembly GCA_035762745.1 of Candidatus Polarisedimenticolia bacterium. Lineage (GTDB taxonomy): Bacteria > Acidobacteriota > Polarisedimenticolia > Gp22-AA2 > Gp22-AA2 > DASTNM01. Next base: position 14,421 of record DASTNM010000607.1, on the reverse strand, counting down.
GTGGTTCGAGCTGGTTTTGCGGAGGCGAGCGGCGTTGCGGCGCATTTTCTTCGACACCCCCGTATTCCGGCTCTGCTGCAAGCTGGCCCTCGCCTATTACGCCGCGTGGTACTACCTGCTCGGCATCGGCAGGTCTCGTCGCGACGCCATCCTGACGACCACCGCCTACGGCGCCCAGTGGCGCCCCTGACACAGCGCGAGCGGAGGTAAATCAGATGCGCATCGGGGTGGTGGGCGGCGGCGTCGCTGGTCTGGGCTGCGCCTATTTCCTCTCGCAGCGAGGACATCAAGTCGAGGTTTTTGAGCAGGCACCGTCTCTCGGCGGTCTCGCGGGCTCGTTCGACTTCGATGGCCTCAACGTCGAGAAGTACTATCACTTCGTGTGTCGCGACGATGTCGACCTGATCGACCTGCTCGCCCGCCTCGGCCTGACGGACGAGCTGGAGTGGCGGGCGGGCAGAATGAAATTCTTTTGCCGCGGCCGGCTCTATCCGTTCGGGACGTCGTGGGACCTGCTGCGCTTTCGGCCCCTGTCGATGGCTGGGCGCATCCGTTTCGGACTCAACGTTGCGCTCTCTCGTTCCGCCAAGTCCTGGGAGCGCTACGAGTCCACCACCGCACGCGAGTGGTTGATTTCGCAGATCGGGCAACAGCCGTACGAGGTCATCTGGGAGCCGCTGCTGCGGATCAAGTTCGGCTCCTACTACGATCAAATCTCGGCGTCTTGGATCTGGCATCGCATCAATCGCGTCGCCCGCTCGCGCCCGCACATCTTCGCGCGCGAGCGGCTGGGATATCTGAAGCGCGGCACGCAGGCGTTGCTCGACACGCTGGTCGCCACCCTGCGCCGGCACGGCGTCGGCTTGCACACGGCAGTCAGCGTGGATGGGATCACCGTCGGCGCGAACGGCGTCACAGGGCTCACCGTCAGCGGCCAGCATCGACCGTTCGACCGCGTGGTCTCCACGGTGCCGTTGCCGATCCTGGCACGGCTGCTGCCGCCCGACGCAGTCGGTCGTCTCGGCGACATCCGATCAATCGATTACATCGCGGTGCTCTGTCTCATCCTCAAGCTGCGCCAGCCGGTGACCGATGCCTTTTGGATCAACGTCAATGATGAGCGCACGCCGTTCAACGGTTTCATCGAATACACCAACCTCAATCCGCGCGTCGATGCGAGCCATCCGCACATCCTCTACGTGCCCTTCTATCTGCCGCCCGGACACGCGCGCTTCGCGCAACCCGACGCCGAGCTGTTCGGCGATTGCCTGGCGGGCCTGCGGGTGGTACGGCCGGACCTGAATCAAGACTGGGTGCTTGGTTACCGCGTATTCCGCGATCGATTCGCGCAGGCGATCTGCACCACCAACTTCGCGCGGCGCGTCCCGCCTGTGCGCGCCGGCATCGCTGGACTGTTCCTGACGGATTCGACGCAACTCTATCCGTCCGATCGCACCATCAGCGGCATGTTCGGACAGGCCAAGAAGGTGGCGGACTTGATCGAGGAGGCGGCTTAAACATGCGGCTCGACGAGCTCTACCACCGGCGCTTCAAGGACACCAATCAGAGCATGCGCAGAGCGATGTGGGAGGTGCTGTGCCGCGTGGTCCTGCAGCGTTATTTCGAGCCGAGCAACACCGTGGTGGACCTTGGCGCCGGCTTCTGCGAGTTCATCAACAATATCCGCTGCACCCGAAAGATCGCCGTCGACGGCAATCCCGCCGTGCGCGAACACGCCGCGGCCGACGTACACATCGTCCTCGGCGACATCCCGGCGGTGCTGACCCAGCTTGGCGATGGCTGCGCCGATGCCGTCTTCTGCAGCAACTTTCTCGAGCATTTGCGCGACAAGGAGACCGTCCTCGTGGTCCTCGGCCACGTCCGCCGCATCCTCAAGGTCGGCGGCCGGCTGGTCGTGATCCAGCCCAACATTCGCTACGCGTACAAAGAGTACTGGGACTTCTTCGACCATCACGTCGCCCTCAGTCACGGCAGCATGAGGGAGGCGCTGGAGATGACCGGGTTCCACATCGACGTGGTGCGCCCGCGCTTTCTGCCGTTCACAACCAGGAGCCGCCTGCCGCAGGCGGCGTGGCTCGTGCGCCTGTACCTCGCATGCCTGCCGGCGCAATGGCTGCTCGGCAAACAGATGTTGGTGGTGGCAAGGAAGACGACCTAGTTCGACCACGGCCCGGGCCAAGCGTCCTATCCGTGGCCGTCTCCGCGTTCCCAGCCGGCGCTCCTCTTCCAGATCGTGATGAAGGGCCCGAATCGACGCTCCGCCTGGTAATGAGAGTGAATGTAGTCATCGAGAAAGGTGACGCCACTGCTCACCGAGCTCAGGTTCGCCTCGCCCGAGTTCTCGAACTCGCTGGACAGCGCGATGAACTCGACCCGATAGCGGACGAGTCCAGCCACGATTTCTCTCTGCGCCTCGAGCGTCGTCGTGATGCCCGGGTCGAGCGAGTGATACCTGGATCCGGGAAGCCGCTCCGCGAGAAAGTAGATGATCGTCTCGTTGATGAACACCAGATCGTGCCGGCTGCATCCGACGAAGATGCGTCCGCCGGGCGGAACGACGGAGCGCAGGTATACGGCGGCCTCGTGGCGCGCCGGACCTGCATCCAGACACCCCGCGCGCGTGGGGTACGCCCCCAGCGCAGACCGTAGTCCGTCCAGCGAAGGGTGCGGCATCGAGGCGGCCGGCGCCGTGAGTGACAGCAAGACCACGCCCGTGAGACCGGCAGCCGCGACGCGCCTCCAAGGATCCGAGCCCTCGACCGCCTTCTTCACGAGCACCATGGCCACGACGTAGGACGGCACGACCGTCGCGATGCCGTGGAGGGCATCCATCCTCACTCTCCCGAGGTTGTAGGCCATCGCGCCGAACAGCACGATGCCGGCGAACCTCAGGATGTCCGGGTCGCGGAAACCTTCGCGCCCGCGGCGGCGGATCTGCGCCGCCACCCGGACCAGCCCCAGCGAATAGAAGAGCAGCGGCGAGTAGAAGGCGAGGTTGTGGAAGTTCTTCAGCAGCATCCGTGTGCTGCCGAGAACGCCGCGCGTGAACGGATAAAGAAACAGTGGCGGAAACGGGAGGCGGCGCGTCGCGATGTACATCGTGGACGGGTACGTGAAGAGCGCGAAGATCACCTCACGAATCGGCACGCGCGTCAGGAACCAGGCGGCGGGAACGCCGAATGCACAGATGAGCCCCGCGAAGTAGGGCGAGCCGCGCCGCGCAGCCTCGACCGACCGCCGCCGCGAGGCCCCGGCCGCTCCGGATGTCGGACGCAACATGAGAGCCACCAGAGAGGGGAGGCTCGCGAGGAGACCGTAGGCCCCGAGGTCGTGCCGGAACAGAGCCGCCGCTCCGAGGGCGCCGCCCGCCAGGCCAAGGCGCACGTTCGACCGGCGCCCGTCCGTGGATGCCTCGTCCACACACGACGCGAGGATTACGAGGCTGAGCAGCACGAGGAGAAGCGCGGGGAACGTGGGGTAGCCGTAAGCCTTGTAGGACGCGAGCCACAGGACGCCGGCACCCCAGCACGCGGCAGCGGGCATCCGCCCGGCTAGTTTCCGCGTGCTCAGGTAGATCAGCAGGGCGATGAGGGTTCGCACCGCGACGCAGTAAAGCCTCACCGTGATGATCGCGGGGCCGAACAGGCCGAAAAGCGCGGCCACGGCGTAGTACTGACCCGGCGGGTACAGGGGGAAGAAGTCCCTGAAGGGAAGCTCGCCGTTCAGGACCCGTTCGCTGGCGACGACCACGAGCCCCTCGTCGAACGGGTTGACCCTGCGGCCGGTGCCGGCCAGGCAAATGACGGCGCCGAGCCCCGCCACCAGCGCCCATTCCAGGCATTCGGAGCGCTTTGCGCTCTTCATGGTGCCTCGTCGTGCACCAGACAGGTGGCGCTCTGGTGTGAGCAGGCCGGGATTGCGAGGCTGCATTTGAGCATGGCACCCCGAAGCCTACCGTCTTCGACATCTGCGATCCAGATTTGTGTCGGGAGTCTCGGCGCTCCCCGCCGCGGCGGCGCGTGGGGTTATCATGTGAGCGGAGATCTCAGAGACTCGGGACCGGAGTTCGCGGCGATGAGCCGGGGAGATCCCGGAAGGCGGATTCGTTGACACCCCCCGGTGCGTGTGTTAGAGTGCGCGCCCACTCCGCAAGAGGGCGTCCGGGCGATCTCGAGGGGCACCGATCCGCGGCCACGCGGTGAGAATAGAGAGGACGCGGGAGGATCATCACCTTGAAATTCGAGAAGCTGAACCTCCCCCTCGAGGGCAGGGTCATCGAGGTCGAAGACGGGCAGCTCAAGGTCCCCGCCGATCCGATCGTGCCGTTCATCGAGGGCGACGGCATCGGGCCGGACATCTGGGCGGCGGCGCGCCGTGTGCTCGACACGGCGGTGCGCAAGGCCTACGGCGGCAAGCGGCGCATCCACTGGTTTGAGATTTACGCCGGGGGCAAGGCGCGCGACCGCTATGGCGAATGGCTGCCGCACGACACGCTGGAGGCGATCCGCCACTACGCCATCGCCATCAAGGGGCCGCTGACCACGCCGATAGGCGGCGGCTATCGTAGCCTCAACGTCACCCTCCGTCAGGAGCTCAACCTCTACGCCTGCATCCGACCCGTGCGCTACTTCGAGGGAGTGCCCTCGCCGGTGAAGCGGCCCGAGCAGGTCGACCTGATCATCTTCAGGGAGAACACCGAGGACGTGTATGCCGGCATCGAGTGGCGCGAGGGCACGGAGAAGTGCCGCAAGGTCATCGAATTTCTGAACCGCGAGATGGGCTGCTCGATCGCTGCCGATTCCGCCATCGGGATCAAGACCATGAGCCCGCGCGCCACCAAGCAGCTCGTGCGCAAGGCGATCCGCTACGCCATCGAGCGCAAGAAACCGAGCGTGACCCTGGTGCACAAGGGAAACATCATGAAGTACACGGAAGGGGCCTTCAAGGAGTGGGGCTACCAGGTGGCCAAGGAGGAGTTTCCCGAGTACACACTGACCGAGGAGGAGGCGTCGAAGATGGGCGACGCCGTGCCGAAGAGCAAGGTCGTGATCAAGGATCGGATCGCCGACTCGATGTTCCAGCAGGTGCTGGTGCGGCCGTCGGAGTACTCGGTCGTGGCCACGCCGAACCTCAACGGTGACTACCTCTCCGACGCGGTCGCGGCCCAGGTGGGCGGCCTGGGGATCGCCCCCGGCGCCAACATCGGCGACACCACGGCGGTCTTCGAGGCGACGCACGGCACAGCGCCCGCCTATGCCGGCCAGGACAAGGTGAACCCCGGATCCCTCATTCTGTCGGGCGCCATGATGTTCGAATACATGGGCTGGCTGGAGGCGGCCGACCTGATCGTCGAGGGGATGCAGAAGGCGATCAAGGATCGCCGCGTCACCTACGATCTGTCCCGGCAGATGGAGGGAGCCGTGACGGTCAAGTGCTCCGAGTTCGGCGACGCCATCATCGCCCGCATCGAGGAGAGCAACTAGGGATCGAGGGGAGGGAGGTCCGGAATGCGCAGGAAGGTCTCGATCATCGGGGCGGGGAACGTGGGTGCGTCGGCGGCGGAGCGGGTTGCCCTGCGACGCCTGGCCGACGTCGTGCTGGTGGACATCATCGAGGGGTTGCCACAGGGGAAAGCCCTCGACCTCAACGAGGCGGGGCCGATCGACGGCTACGACATGCGCCTCGTCGGCAGCAACGGCTACGAAGAGACGAAGGGTTCCGACGTCGTCGTCATCACCTCGGGCCTGCCGCGCAAGCCGGGGATGAGCCGCGACGACCTCCTGCAGAAGAACTTCGAGATCGTCAAGTCGGTCACCGAGCAGGTGGCCCGCCACTCCCCGAAGGCGATCCTGATCGTCGTCAGCAACCCCCTCGACGCCATGGCCTACACGGCACTCAAAGTGAGCGGTTTCCCGCGTGAGCGGGTCCTGGGGATGGCGGGTGTGCTCGACTCGGCGCGCATGCGCTTCTTCATGGCCGAAGCGCTGGGGGTTTCCATCGAGAATACGCACGCCTTCGTGTTGGGCGGGCACGGCGACACCATGGTGCCTCTGCCGCGCTACTCGACGGTGGCCGGCATCCCGATCACCGAGCTCCTGCCGCCCGAAACGATCGAGGCGATCGTCAAGCGGACGCGTGACGGCGGAATCGAGGTGGTCAACCTCCTCAAGAGCGGCAGCGCCTACTACGCTCCGGCGAGCTCGATCGTGCAGATGGTCGAGGCGATCCTGCTCGACCAGCACCGCATCCTGCCGTGCGCGGTGTCTCTCGACGGCGAATACGGCTATCGCGACCTCTTCCTGGGGGTGCCGGCGCGCCTGGGAGCGCCCGGCCTCGAGAAGGTCCTCGAAATCCGCCTCTCGGCCGAGGAGAAGGCGGCGCTCGACAAATCGGCCGCCGCGGTGCGCGAGCTGGTGGCGAAGCTGAAGGTGTGAGGGATCGGCCTCAACCGGGGGGTGGAGCGAGATCGGAGTCGCCGCTCCCGGTGAGCTCCTCGACCACGCGATCGATCGCCCGGTGCACGGCGTCGATCGTGCCGCGCGGCTGGTTGGCGAACACGGCGAAGGCGAAGACGTGGCCGTCGCGGTTGGCCGCGTAACCGGCCAGGGCGAGGGCGCCCGCGATCCGGCCGGTCTTGGCGCGCACCCGCCGCTTCATCCCCTCGCTTCCGAAGCGCTCGTCGAGGGTTCCGTCGGCCCCCCCGACCGGCAGTGACGCCTCGATCTCGGCGCCGATCTCGAAGTCCTCGTGGGTCCGCGCCAGGACCTCGGCCAGGAGCCTCGCCGGCAGTCGGTCGTCCTCCGACAGTCCGGAACCGTCCACCAGCGTCGCCCGTGCCGGGTCGAGGCCGATTCCCGCCAGGTAGGTGCGCAGCACCTCCAGGCCCCCCGCCGTCGTCCCGGGCACCCCGGTGAATTGCGCCCCCAGTGTCTTGAGCAGCGCCTCGGCCATGAAATTGTTGCTGTTCTTGTTCATGTCGCGCACGAGGGTCGCGAGCGGCTTGGACTCGTGACGGTGCAGCTCGCGGGCGCCTTCGGGCACCGTCCCGAGGGTGAGACCGCCTTGGATCTCGATCCCCTCGCCGCGGGAGATCTCGCGAAAGGCGTGCAGGGCGTAGAGGGCCGGCTCCTCGACTGAGCGGTTGAAGGTCGACGGACGGCCGCCGCGGCGAATGGTGCCGGTGATCGCCAACGCGTTCCGTCCTTCCTCGTAAGAGCGGGCGACGGAGAGATTGGTCGGCCCCGAGCCTGTCGTGGCGCGGTTCAGGACCTGGAAGTAGGAGGAGATCGGTTCGAGCGTCAGGTCGGGGCGGGCACCCAGCAGGGTCGAGGGGTCGACCCGCACCGTCACCACGTTGAAGTTGCAGGACAGCGCTCCGACCGGCGCGTTGTACCACGAGTCGGCGGCCGGAGGCGGCCAGCCGGGAGGCCGGCGCAACGTGTCGAAATACGACTCGTCGCCGACGAGATCCCCTGCGACACGCTTCAGGCCCATCGCCGCGAGCCGGCGGGCCATCATCCACCACGACTCGCCGACCAGGTCGGGCGCTCCGGACCCCTGGATGTAAAGATTCCCGGCGATGACTCCGTCGGCGTCAATCGGCGCGTCGGCGAAGATCTTCGTTTCGTAGACGAACTCCGGCTTGAGCAGGGCCAGCGCCGCGACGCTGGTCAGGATCTTCTGCGTCGACGCCGGCCGGAGCGGGCGGTCGGCATTGCGCGTGAAGATAGGCCGCCCCTCCGGCAACAGCAGGATCACGACGCCGGTCTCCTCGGGGTGCAGCGCCGGAGTCGAGAGGAGCGGCGCCAGGCGGGCCGCGAGAGCGGACGTCGGGGAGACCCCCGGCGCCGCCTTCGACGCCTCGGGCGCCCCTGGCCTGGCGCTCATCGCGGCCGTGTTCCCGGGGAGCAGGCCGCCGATCGCCAGGGCGAGAACGACGCAGGCGCGGGCGACCGGAGCGCGGCGCGGCGCGGATCGGCGCGGAGCGTGTGGAGATCCTCGCGCGCAGGAGGGACGATGCGGCATCGCGGAGACAGCTCCCATGGGCGACGCGCCGGGATGGTAGCAGAGGCGCGAAAGGCTGTCAAAACAACGGTTTGACACGATCCAGCCGCGATGCTATATAAGGGGCCCTTTCCGGAGACGCGGTGAAAATCCACGAGTACCAGGCCAAGCAAATCCTCAAGCGTTTCGGCGTCGAGGTGCCGCGCGGCGACGTCGCCTTCAGCCCCAAGGAGGCCTCGACGGTCGCCTCTCGCCTCGGCCGAGGCTCGGTGATCAAGGCGCAGATCCACGCGGGAGGACGCGGCAAGGCCGGCGGCGTGAAGATCGCCGCGGACGCCGAGCAGGCGGAGGCGCTGGCACGCCAGATGATCGGTATGACACTCGTCACGCCACAGACCGGACCGCAGGGCAAGAAAGTACGGCGCCTCCTGATCGAGGAGACTCTTTCGATCGCCCGCGAGATCTACCTGGGTATCACGCTCGACCGAGGGCGCGGCGTGCCGGTGGTCATGGCCTGCCGGGAAGGTGGCGTCGAGATCGAGGAGGTCGCGCGACGCGACCCCGACGCGATCCGCATCGAGCCGGTCGACCCGGTCATCGGCTTCCGCCCCTTCCAGGCCCGCAGACTGGCCTTCGCGCTCGGCCTCCAAGGGGAGGAGGTGGCGCGCGCCGCGCGCCTGATGCTGGCGCTCGTCAGGGCGTACGAGGAGACCGACGCGTCGCTGTGCGAAATCAACCCTCTGGTCGTGACGACCCAGGGGACGCTCGTGGCGCTCGACGCCAAGATGTCGTTCGACGACAACGCGCTGTTCCGCCACCCGGAGATCCGCGAGCTGCGGGACACCGACGAGGAGGACCCGTTCGAGGTCGAAGCCTCGGCCCACGGGCTGAACTACATCAAGCTGCAGGGCGATGTCGGCTGCATGGTGAACGGCGCGGGACTGGCGATGGCCACCATGGACATCATCAAGCACGTCGGTGGCGCGCCGGCCAACTTCCTCGATGTCGGCGGCGGCGCCACCTCGGAGCAGGTGGCGCAGGCCTTTCGCATCCTCCTGGCCGACCCGAGCGTCAGGGCGATCTTCATCAACATCTTCGGCGGCATCCTGAGGGTCGACGTCCTGGCGCGCGGTCTCGTCGAGGCGGCGACGCAGGTCAACGTGAAGCTGCCGATGGTGGCCCGGCTGGACGGGACGAACGTGGAGGAGGGGCGGCGCATCCTGCGCGAGGCCGGTCTCAACTTCACCCTGGCCGACGGCATGCTCGAGGGAGCGCAGAAGGTCGTGGCGCTGGCGCAGCAGCGATGAGCATCCTGGTGGACGGGCGCAGCCGCGTGGTGGTGCAGGGGATCACGGGCCGCGAGGGGACTTTCCACGCCCGCCAGTGTCGAGAGTACGGCACGCAGGTCGTGGCCGGCGTCACGCCGGGTCGCGGCGGGATGGTGCACGAGGGAGTGCCGGTCTTCGACACCGTGCAGGAGGCGGTCGAGCGGCAGAGGGCCGACGTCTCCCTCATCTTCGTGCCGCCGGCCGCCGCGGCCGATGCCATCCTGGAGGCGGCCGACGCCGGCGTGCGACTCGTGGTCTGCATCACCGAGGGGATCCCGGTGTCCGACATGGTCAAGGCCCGGGCGTCGCTCAGGGGCCGGACCACCCGGCTGGTGGGCCCGAACTGCCCGGGGATCATCTCGCCAGGAAAGTGCAAGGTCGGAATCATGCCGGGTTCCATCCACAAGCCGGGTCCGGTCGGGGTGGTGTCGCGCAGCGGAACGCTGACCTACGAGGCGGTGGCGCAGCTCAGCCGGCGCGGCATCGGCCAGAGCACCTGCCTCGGAATCGGCGGCGATCCGATCATCGGGACGACGTTCGTGGAGGCCCTGGAGCTTTTCCGCGACGACCCGGACACCCGTGCGGTGGTCATGATCGGTGAGATCGGCGGCGGTGCCGAGGAGGAGGCGGCCCGGTTCGCCGCGCGAGAGCTGCGCGTGCCGCTGGTCGCCTTCGTGGCGGGCCAGACGGCGCCTCCCGGCAAGCGCATGGGACACGCCGGGGCGATCATCGCCGGCGGTCACGGCACGGCGGCAGAGAAGATGGCGGCCCTGAAGCAGGCGGGGGCGCACGTCCTGAAGAGTCCCGCCGAGATCGGCGAGACGGTCCGGGGGCTCCTGGGCTGATGGCCCGGGCCCACGACGCGAGGGAGGCGATGATCGAGAGAACGCTGGCGATCGTGAAACCCGATGGGGTCGAGAAGAACCTCGTGGGCGAGGTTGTGCGCCGCTTCGAGGGGGCGGGGCTCAGGATCGTCGCTCTCAAGATGGTTCGGCTTGCCGCGGACCAGGCCGGGGGCTTCTACCAGGTGCACCGGCAGCGGCCGTTCTTCCCCGCGCTCGTCTCCTTCATGACGTCGGGCCCAATCGTCCCGATGGTCGTGGAAGGCAGGGACGCGATCGCCACGGTGCGCCGGCTGATGGGTGCGACCGATCCGGCCAAGGCCGACGCCGGCACCATCCGCAAGGACTTCGCGGCGTCGATCGAGCGCAACGTCGTGCACGGGTCGGACGCCGCAGACACCGCCGCCTTCGAGATCGGCTACTTCTTCGGCGCCCTCGAACTCCATTCCCGCTGAGGCGCGATGAGGGATCTCCTCCGGCTGCTCCGTTACGTCCGGCCCTACGCCGGCCGGCTGGCGGCGGCCGTTGCCTGCTCGATCCTGGTCTCCATCTGTTATCTCGGTCTCCTGAGCCTCGTCCAGCCGATCTTCGACAAAGTGTTCGCGCCCACGGCCATCGGCCCCGCCGCCACGGCCGGCAAGATCCAGTTCCTCGACCAGGCCCGGCGGCTGATCGGCGCCGGAGGCCGGACCTTCGAGCCGCTGGCGGCCTTCGCGCGCCGGATCGACGAGGGATCAGGCGGCACGGCGATCCTGATCGGGACGCTGGTCGTGGTCCTCTTCGTCCTCAAGGGAGTGTTCACCTACCTCGGCGAATACCTGACACGCTGGACCGGACTGCAGGCGGTCCGGGATCTCCGGACCGACCTGTACGCCCGCATCCAGAGACAATCGCTGGCCTTCTTCTCCGACCACCCTTCGGGGCTGCTGATCGCGCGGGTGATGAACGACGTCGGACGCATCCAGCGCACGGTCGCCGGCGACCTCGCCGAGATCTTCCGGCTGGCGGCGGTCGTGCTGGGGCAGGCGATCTGGCTCTTCTACCTCAACGGCAAGCTGGCGACCTTCTGCCTGGTCCTGCTGCCGCTCATCGTCCTCCCGGTGGCGCGATTCGGCAGCCGCCTGAAGGCCACCAGTCGCCGCAGCCAGGAGCGCCTGGGCGACGCCGTGGGCATCATGAAGGAAGGGATCGCCGGCACCCGGGTGGTGCAGGCGTTCGGCATGGAGGATTTCGAGATCGGCCGCTTCGAGCGGGCGCTCGCCAGGATGCAGCGGGCCGAGATGAGCGCCGCCCGACTGATGTCGTTGAGCCCGCCGGTGATGGAGCTGGTCGGGGCGATCGGAGGGGCCGTGCTGTTCGTCTACGCCAACCACCGGGTGGCGTCCGGCAAGCTGTCGCCGGGTGAGCTCGTCACCTTCATCGCCGCCCTGTTCATGATCTACGCCTCGATCAAGAACCTGATGAAGATCAACAACGAAGTCCAGCAATCGATGGCCGCCGCGCGCCGGGTGTTCGAGATCATCGACCTGCCGAACCGCATCCGCGAGAAGCCCGGCGCGATCGAGCTGCCGCCGTTTCGCGAACGCATCGAGTTCCGTGGCGTTTCGTTCACCTACGGCCAGGCTCCGGTGCTTCGGGAGATCGATTTGAAGGTCCGCTCCGGCGAAGTGGTGGCCCTGGTCGGCCACAGCGGCGCCGGGAAGTCGACCCTGGTCAACCTCCTGTCGCGCTTCTATGACGTCAACTCCGGGGCGGTTCTCATCGACGGCCACGATGTCCGTGACGTGACGCTCTCCTCGCTGCGCCGTCAGATCGGGCTCGTGACGCAGGAAGTCATGCTCTTCGACGAGAGCGTGCGCAACAACATCGCCTACGGCCGGGCGGACATCCCGCTGGAGCGTGTGACGGCGGCGGCACGAGCGGCGCACGCCGACGGCTTCATCCAGGCGCTGCCCCGGGCGTACGACACACCGCTGGGTGAGGCGGGGCACCGCCTGTCGCTGGGCCAGCGCCAAAGACTGTCCATCGCCCGCGCCATCCTGAAGGACTCGCCGATCCTGATCCTGGACGAGGCGACCTCCTCGCTCGACAGCGAATCCGAGGCCGAGGTGCAGAGCGCCCTGAGAAACCTGATTTCGGGCCGCACGGTCTTCGTCATCGCCCACCGCCTGTCGACCGTGCGCCGCGCCGACACCATCCTCGTGCTGGACGCCGGCCAGATCGTCGAGCGCGGCAGCCACCCGGACCTGCTGGCGCGCAAGGGAGTGTACGCCCGTCTCCATGCCATGCAGTTTCGCGACGAGACTCCCGCCCCGGAGGCCTCCGTCCTCTGAGGGGCGGGGAGGAGCGGGCGCGATGACCTCGCCGGCGGTCCGGATCTTCCGCAGCGATCACAACTGCCTCCTGCTTCTCATCCCGCTGACGTTGCTCCTGGTGGGGCTCGACCTGGGGGGACGGGATCTCTGGGAGCCCGACGAGACGCGAACCGGCGAGGTGGTTCGGGAGATTGTCTCGTCAGGCTCGTGGGCGGTGCTGCACGACAACGGGCAGCCGTATCTCGAGAAGCCGCCGCTCTATTTCTGGCTGGCGGCGGCCGTGAGCCGCGCCGCGGGCGGCGTCAGCGAGCTGACCGTCCGCCTGCCCGCCAGCCTGGCCGCGCTCCTGGGCGTTGTCTCCCTCTTCTACCTCGGCCGCGACCTCTTCGGCCGGCGTGTCGGCGCCCTCGCCGGACTGATCCTGGCGACGTCCTGGAAGTACTTCATGGAAGCCCGCTGGGGCCGGCCTGATATGCTCTGGACCCTCTTCCTGACCTTCGCCTGCCTGGCTTTTCATCGCGCCTACCGGGCGGGAGGGGCACGAGGCTGGCTTCTTGGCTTCTACCTGGCCATGGGGCTCGCGATCTTGACCAAAGGCCCCGCGGGACTCGTGTTGCCGCTCCTGGCCGCCGGGCTCTTTCTCGTCGCCATCCGCGACCCGGGCTTCCTGCGACGGGCCGGTCTCGCCTGGGGGCTTCCCGTCGCAGCGCTTCCGGCGGCGCTCTGGCTCGCCGCCTACCGCGCGACCAGCGGCGAGGCCTTCCCGATGGTTCATGCTCTCGGAAGGCTGGCCACGCGTTTCACGGAGGGAGTGCACCATGCGCACTCCTTCGCTCACACCCTGACCAGCCTGGCGATCGACTTCATGCCGTGGGTCCTGTTCCTGCCGGGGGCGGCCTGGCTCACCGCCCCCTGGCGGGGCGCGCGCAGCGACCACGAGAACGCCTACCTCTACTCGTGGATCGCGGTGATCTTCTGTCTGTTCGCGCTGTCCGTCGAGAAGAGAGGCATCTACCTGCTGCCGCTTCTGCCATTTCTGGCGCTCCTCCTGGCGCGGTTCTGGGATCTGGCGTTGATGGGCTGGCAGCCCTCGCCGGTCGAGCGACCGATTGCCTGGGCCCTGGGGGCCGGCACGATCCTCACAGGCGCCACCGCCACCTATGTTCTGGGGCGCGCCCGCCACCAGGCGGCCGATCTCCTGTTCCCGGGCGCCCTCCTGGCCGCCGCGGTGCTCCTGACGCTCGTCGTCACGCTCGCGGCGCACCGTCGTCTGGGAGGCGGACCCGCGTTCTCCGCGTTCGCTTCCGGCCTCGTCGCCTGCTATCTCGTGGTCATCGTCCAGGTCCTGCCGGCCCTGGACCGTCACAAGTCGGCGCGCCCCTTCGCCGCACGGATCGTCTCCGCCATCGGCGCGGCACCGCTCGGGATCTATCCCGACTACCGGGCCGCCTACGCCTACTACACGGGTCGCCTGCTGCGGGTCGTGCCGGACCGCGAGGCGCTGCAGGAGTTCCTGCGCTCCGCGCCCGTGTCCTATTGCCTGATGGAGGAGGATGTCTACGAGGTCGAGCGTCGCATGCTGGGCACCGATCTTCAAGTCGTCGATCGGGACACCGTCGGCCACCGCGTGATGATTCTGGTCGCCGGCGGGCGGGGGACCGCCCCGCCCGCGGCCGGCGACGAGGGAGGGGTCCCATGATGTCGACTCTCCGTGCGTCGGGCAACCGGAAGCGCCACGGGTCAAGACGGGCCGCGGCCGTGCTCCTGGTCATCTCATTGGCCGGCAGCGCCGGCGCACGGGCCGCAGAGGACGAGGAGCCGGCGATCACGGGAGGGCCGGAGGCGGCCGGAGCGCCGTCGCCCCAGGGCTCCACGCCTTCGACTCCCGAGCCGCCGGACACCGCGCCTCCT
>DASTNM010000606.1:0-3846 GCA_035762745.1 Candidatus Polarisedimenticolia bacterium | reverse complement strand
GCCGCCTCGGCGCCGTACAACGCCGCGACGCAGGCCGCCGCCCGAGGACCGAAGACCCCGAGGGTGCCATGAGAGGCGCTGCGGTCCTCGACCACGACCTGCTCGCGGATGGTGTAGCGCTCGATCCATTCGGCGACCGGGCGGGACCTCCCCGGCCCGGTGATCATCAGGATCGATTCCTCCAGACGGTGGCAGAAGACCAGGTCGAGAATCCGCCCCTTCGCGGTCGCGAAGACCGCGGCGGCTCCTTCCCCCGGCCGCAGATCTTTGATGCTCTGGGTGGTCAGTCGGTGCAGGAGATCGGCGGCATCGCGCCCGGTCAGCGTCAGGCGGCCCAGGTCGCTCCGGTCGGCCAGGATCGCCGACTCACGCGCCGACCGGTACTCCTGGAGCCTCGCGTCCATGCCGCTCAGCCGGCGAACTCGATGGGGACCAGATGCGGGATGAGCCCGGCCTCATGGCCACGCCGCAGGAAGACCTCGATGGCGCGCCGCCCCTTCTCGCCGTAGTCGAGCGTGTAGTCGTTCACGTACATGCCGACGAAGCGGTCGGCGAGCGGCCTGGAGATGCCGCGCCCGAACTCCATGGCGTAGGACAGCGACTCCTGGCGGTTGCGAAGTCCGAATTCGATGCTCGCCCTGAGGAAGCGGCCGACCTCTTTGATCGTCCCCTCCCCCAGGTCGCGTCGGATGGCGTTGCCGCCGAGGGGCAGCGGCAGGCCTCCGGTGGTCTCCGCCCACCAGGTCCCGAGGTCGAGGCTCTTGTGCACGCCGCTTTGGGCCCAGGTGAGCTGCCCCTCATGGATCAGCAGGCCCGCCTGCTGCTCGCCGCTCGCCACCGCCGCGAGGATCCGGTCGAACGGCAGCGTCTCGGTCCGCACGTCGCCCAGCGCCAGGCGCAGGGCCAGCGTGGCCGAGGTGAGGCGGCCGGGGACGGCGATCGTCATGCGGCGCAGCTCGTCGAGGGTCGCCAGGCCGCGCGTGACGACGATCGGGCCGTAACCGTCGCCCATGCTGGCGCCGCAGGAGAGAAGGGCATAGCGATCCGCCAGGTAGGCGTAGGCATGGATCGACACCGCCGTCACCTCGATCCCGCCCTCGAGCGCCAGGCGGTTGAGGCTCTCGATGTCCCGCAGAACCTGGACGACCTCGTAACCCGGCGTGGGCACCCGGCCGGAGGCGAGTCCGTAGAACATGAAGGCGTCGTCCGGATCGGGGCTGTGCCCGACACGGATGACCCGCTCTCGACCCTGGCCCTTGCCCGGATGCGCTTTCACTTCGCTCTCGCCTTCCTCGTGGTCGCGGACCGGGCGGCGTCACGCGCCGCGGCCGGGGAGAGCATTATAATCCGCGCCGGGCGGCGAGTTCACGCCGGGCCCCGGCGACCAGGAGCAGGGCGCCGGCGAGCGCCGTGGCGGCGGCGCCGGCGAAGAGCCGGGGCATACCCACGCGCTCGTACAGCAGGCCGCTCAGGAACATGCCGACCGCGTTGCCCACTCCGTAGGCCGCCGAACCGTAGATCGCCTGGCCGCTCGCCCGCCGCTCGTCGCCGAACAGACGGTGGGTGTGGGTCAGGGCCGCGACGTGGAAGGCGGCGTAACTCGCGGCGTGCAGCGCCTGCGCCACCGCCATGGCCCAGGGCGCCAGGCTCAGGGCGCAGATCGCCCAGCGCAGGGCCGACAGCACCAGGCAGACCGCCATCGAGGGCAGAGTTCCGAAGCGCTTCAGGATGGGCGGCATCGTCAGCATCGCCAGCACCTCGCAACCGACGGCCACGCCCCAAAGCAGCCCGATCGCCTGGGGACGATAGCCGGCCGCCTCCAGGTGGATGCTGTAGAAGACCGAGTAGGGACCGTGGGCCGCGGTCGACAGGACGCAGGCCAGCAGGAAGAGGATGACCCGCCTCTGGATCAGAAGTGCGCCGAGACCCGAGATCGGCGGCGCCGCACGGCGCGCCCCGTCCCCCGGCAGCAGCAGCGCCGCCACGAGGTTCAGCGCCATGAGCCCTAACGCGGCCTGCGGCACGCTCCGCGTGCCCCACACGCCGACCGCGCGGCCCGTCGCCAGCGCCGCCAGAATGAAGGCGGCCGATCCCCAGGCGCGCATCCGGCCGTAGTGCGGGCCGCCCGCCTCGGAGATCTCCATCGCGGTCGTCTCGACCAGCGGCAGCGCCGGGGCGCGCAGCAACGCGAAGGCGCCGACGGCCAGCGTCACGAAGAGGAAGTCGTGCACGACCAGAACGAGCGCGAACGAGGCGAGCGACAGACCGCAGGAGAGGGTGACCAGCGCCCGGCGGCGGCCGATCCGATCGGCCAGGATTCCCCCGAGGGCCGGCACCACGGCGATCGACAGCGGGAGGAGAGAGCTGATGAGGCCGATCTGCAGCCCCGTGAAGCCGATCTCTTGAAGATAGAGATTGAAGTACGGCAGGTAGACGCCGAGCACGGCGAACGTCGTGAGGTAGAAGAGGCTCAGCGCCAGAGGTGCCGGGAGTGGCATGCGGGGCGAGGATAGGAGCGCCCCGCCGGGTTGTCAATCGTGGCGCCGTGGCCCCGGGCCGGGTAAAATGGGCTCGATCATGAACGATACGCACCCGCCTCGCCGGGCCTTCGCGGCGCTCGTCTCGCTGCCGGACGATGCCATCGATCTCGGCCAGGCGTCGCTCCTGATCGCGCGCCAGGAATACCCCGACCTGGAGGTCGGCCCCTACCTCGCCCGGCTGGACGACATGGCCCGGGCTGTCAGCCTGCATCTGAAGGGGGGCGAGAGGGCGGTCAGCCGGATCGCCCACCTCAACCATCTGCTGTTCGAGGAGCTCGGGTTCCGCGGCAACCGCGAGGAGTACGACGACCCGCGCAACTCCTTCCTCAACGACGTCCTCGATCGCCGGGTCGGCATCCCGATCACCCTGTCGGCGATCTACCTCGAGGTGGGCCGGCGGCTCGGCATACCGCTCGCCGGCGTCGGCTTCCCGGGGCACTTCCTGGTCCGCTACCTGGGCCGCGACGTGACGACGGAGATCTTCATCGACCCGTTCAACCGCGGCCTGATCCTGACCGAAGCGGAGTGCCGGCAGCGCCTGGAGGAGAGGTACCGGGGGCGACTCTCCTTCCGCCCCGAGTTCCTGAAACGTGCCCGCACGCGCGAGATCCTGGAGCGGATGCTCAATAATCTGAAGGGGATCTTCCAGGCGCGGAGAGACTACCATCGGGCGCTCGGCGTCCAGGAGCTGCTGCTCTGCATCCATCCCGAAAGGCCCACCGAGATCCGCGACCGCGGGCTGATCTACCAGCGCCTCGCCCTCCTGGGTCAGGCGGCCGAGGATCTGCGTCTCTACCTCGAGGCCGACCCCGAGGCGCCCGACGCGGCGCCTCTCCGCCGGCGGCTCAGCGAACTCTCGCGCCTCGCCCCCCGCTGGAACTGACGCCTTGCCCGTGAGGCGCGAGGTCGCCGCGCTGTTCGCCGCGGGAGGGCCGCTCGCCGGCGCCCTGCCCGCCTACGAGCCGCGCCCCCAGCAGGCGCGCATGGCGGTCGAGGTGATGGCGGCGATCGAGTCCGGACGGCACCTTCTGGTCGAGGCCGGAACCGGTGTCGGGAAATCGCTCGGCTACCTCGTCCCGGCGATCCTCTGGGCGACACGCGCCGGCGAGACGCCCCCCGCTTCGGTTGCGACCTCCGCCGATCTGGACGAGCGGCGCGTCGTCGTCTCGACCCACACGCGCGCCCTGCAGGAGCAGCTGGCGCGCAAGGATCTGCCGTTCCTGGAGCGGGCGCACGCGGGCGTCGGCCTCGACTTCCGTCACGCCCTGCTGATGGGGTCCGAGAACTATCTCTGCGTGCAGCGCCT
>DASTNM010000605.1:0-5954 GCA_035762745.1 Candidatus Polarisedimenticolia bacterium | reverse complement strand
CGATCGTCTCCGCGGCGACGCCCGGCCCGCCCATAGCGCTCGGCCCGCCCGTGGCGCCCGGCCCGCCTGCAGCGCTCGCCCCGGCCGCGACGCCCATCCCGGCTGCGGCTCCAGGCCCGGGCGCGCCCGTCGGCCCGACCGGGGCGCCCGCGGTGGACGGCGCGTCGCCGGCGCCGCCGGCCACGGCTTTTTCAGCCGCCAGGGCCGCCGGGATCACCTCGGCCCCGAAGGAGTAACCGCCGGCGAAGACCCGGACCGACTCCGGGAGCGCCTCGAGCACCCGCCGCAGATCGGCCAGGAACCGTTCCGGGCTGCGCGCCTCCCAGAAGTAGCGCAGGGCGTTCCAGCCGACGACCGCCACGCCCCGATCGGCGAGGCTCGCGGCAACCCTCTGATCGAGCTCCGCCCAGCCGCCGTCGCCCGACACGAAGATCAGCACGGTGCGCGCCCGCTCGGGCCATTGCACCTCGAGCGGCAGGTCGAGCGCCTCGAGGCGGGCCTCGATCTCGGCCGGCGAGTAGTTCGGCACCACGTGCCGCGCCTCCTCGGGGAGAGGATCCCACGCGCTCTCCGGGTCGAGCAGCGCCGTGACCGCCTCGTCGTACGCCTCCCCCCAGTTGCGCGACACCGAGAAGCCGTGCCCGACCTTCGGCAGCCAGACGACGCGCGCCGCCGGCACCTGGGCCACGAAGCGCTCCACGACCGCCGGGTCGCACACCTTGTCGACCCGCCCCTGCAGCGCCGTCCAGCGCGCCTCTCCCTCCGGGCGCGGGGCGATCTCCGCCAGCGGCGGCAGGAGGCTGGTCTTCTTCTTCGGCTCGTAGTCGGGCTTCCAGTCGCCATGCGCGCACAGCGGCCTGCCGACCTCGAGGTCGGGGCAGAAGCCGAGGCTGATCGCCCCGGCGAACGACTCGGCCGGCGCCTGCGCCAGCGCGCCGTACACCAGCGTCGCGCCGGACGAGTAGCCGACCAGGATCGGCGGCAGGTAGCGCGGCAGGCCGTACGTCTTCTCGATCGACTGCCCGATCTCCTCCAGCTCGCCCGCCGGGAACCAGCAGTGACCGGCCCCCCTCTGCGCCGCCTTCCGCCAGGCCGGCATCGGAATGCCGACGACGAGAGTGCGATCGGCCGTGCGCCGCGCCATGTCGACGACGCCCAGGTTCCAGCCGCCGTCGCCCGAGACGAACAGCACCACCCCGCGCGTGCCCCGCAGCGGGTCGGGACGGTAGATCCTCACCTTGCCGAAGATCGGCACGCTCACCAGCTCCTCGACGAAGCCGGGGGGCTCCGCAGGCGGAAGGGCCCCCGAGGGCGCCGGCGGCGCCGGCGCCGGGGTCATCACGGGCGCCTCCGCGGCCGCCCTTTCGGGCGCGGGGCTCTCCGCCGCCCCCGGCGTGGCGAGGAGGATGCTCGCCAGCGCCCACGCTCCCACCGGCACCCACCCCGGCACGGCACCGCTCCGCTTCATCGTCACTCCGCCTCGCCGCGCGGGAAGATCAGGGCGCGCCAGCCGCCGGCGATCAGGACTGCGGTCGTGGCGGCCGCCCAGGGCCAGTCCCAGGGTCGGCGATACGCCATGTAACGTGGCTCCCAGAGCGGGTCGAACTTCTCCTTGTAGCGCCGCAGGCCCTGGTAGTTGTACCAGTGCTCGCCGACCCGGAACAGGACGTTCGCCAGCTTCTCGACCGGCCGGGCCGTGCGCTCCTCGCCCACCGCGGCGAGCGGCGTCATGCCGAGGTTGAAACGGGAGAAGCCGCGCTCCTTGCCGTACAGCATCAGCTTGAGGAAGAGGTAGTCCATCACGTTCCGGAGCCCGCCCTCCTCGTCGCGCGGCGTGAGGTAGCGCATCAGATCGATGGAGATCTCGCCGCCACCCGGCCCCTCGAGAAGATTGGCGAAGCCGACGATCTGCTCGCGCGCGTCGCGCACCAGGGCGCAGGGAAAGCGCCGCAGGTAGGCCGCGTCGAAGCGGCCGATCGAGAAGCGCTTCTCGACCAGGTGCTTCTCGGACAGCCAGCGGTCCGACACCCGCTTCAGCGCGGGAAGCAGCGGCGGCACGGCCTCACCCGAAACGATCTCGAAATGCCCCCCCTCCTTCTCGACGCTGTTGATGGCGTGCCGCCAGGTCTTGGCCTTGTTCCCCTTCAGGTCGAAACGGCTCAGCTCGACGATCGCCTCCTCCCCGAGCTTGAAGAAGGTGAAGCCGAAGTCGTGCGCCACCGGCAGGAGGCCGGCCGAGATCTGGTAGAGGATCGGGTCGCGGTCCGAGGCGTCGGAGAAATCGAGCAGCGCGCCCAGAAGGTCGCGCTCCCTCCCCGGCGGGCAGACCGGATCCGAATAGGCGATCAGGAAACGCCCGGCGGCCCGGTAGGCGATGAACCCCTCCGGCGGGGGCGGCGCCGTCTCCTCGCCGCCGGCGGCCTCACTCCCGCCCCGGGACCCGTAAGTCTCGATCGCCTCTTCGGGGCGCTCGGCGGGGCGGAAGATCGCCTGATCGCCGCACGCCACGAGCATCGCGTTCGTGCCGCGGGCCCAGGCCCGGACCTCCAGAAGCGCGCGCCCGATGGCCCCCTCGTCCGGGATGAACTCCGAGGCCCGGGCGCGCAGGGTGAAGTGCAGCGCCGCCACCGACGCCCCGGCCGCCAGCAGCAGGAGGCCGCGCAGGAAGCGCTCGCCATAGGCGAAGTAGCCGAAGCGGCCGTAGATCGCCGAGGTTTCCGGCACGGCCGAGAGCGACCCGAAGCCGATCGCGGCGAACAGCACCACGGCGAAGGCGCCCACCGAGACGATGAACTCGACGGGCGGCCGCAGCCTGCCGGCGCGCTCGAACGGCCGGCGGAAGACGAGCAGGATCACGCCCGCCGCCAGGGACAGCAGCGCCTCCTCGAAATCGAGCCCCTTGAGAAAGGTGGTCAGCGCCCCGGCCAGGAACAGCGCCAGCGCCAGGCGATGGCTCGAGCGGTAGCCGCGCGCCAGCCCGCGCGAGATCACGAGAAGGAGGAAGCCGAGCAGGACCGACGAGCCGTGCGAGATCTCCACCAGCGCCAGCGGCACGCTGGTCTTGAGGAAGTGCATCCGGTCGGCCAGCGTCGGCGTCGCGGCGCTCGCCAGCAGCACCACGCCGCACAGGAAGGTGTAGGAGGCGATGGCGGAGCGCAGGAAGGCGTTGGTGCGGCGGCCGGTGCGCACCAGGCGCCCGGCCAGCACCAGGGTGGCGAAGAACCAGGGCAGGACGTAGTAGACGCAGCGATACAGGAGGAGCGCCGCCAGGACCTTGTCGTGGCCGCCCGCCGCGTCGCTCAGCGTCACGAGCCACCAGGCGTCGGCCGTCCCGAGCCCTCCCGGGACGAAGCTGACGAGCCCGACGAGCTGGCCGACGAAGAACGCCCGCAGCGACAGCAGCGGCTCGATTCTGCCGTGCAGCCCCGACAGGGCGAGGTGGAAGACGCTCCAGGCCAATAGCCAGTCGAAGGCGGCGACGCAGGCCAGACCGGCGGGGTGTCCCTCCCAGCGGCGCACCACCGCCGGGGCGCGGCGCAGCCGCGGCAGAAGGCGCAGCGCCGCGGCCGCCAGGGCGACCAGCGGCAGCGCCAGGACGATCCTGAGCGTGAGGGAGTCGAGGCCCGCCGGCAGCGGCAGCGCGGACGCGCCGCACCAGGCCAGGAGCGACAGCGAGAAGGCCGCGAGGATCTGCGTCAGCGCCGAGCGCGACCTCTCGCCGGCGACGCCGAGGGGACGGTACAGCCAGAGCCGGAGCGCCGGGCCGGCCAGGGGGCCGACGGTCAGGAAGTTGCTCCAGGCGAAGCTGAGCACGCCGACCGAGAAGCGCGCCCCGGCGCCGGGCGGACGCGACAGCGGCCCGAGCGCCACGAGGTCGTAGAGCCCGAACACCATCAGGTTGAGTGCCGTCAGGCCTAAGAGCGCCAGCACGAGGTCGCCGCCGGTGTCGCTCAGGAGCCCGCCCACCACCGACAGGTCGACCTGTCGCAGCTCGTGCCAGCCGAGGACCGTCAGCACGGTGAGGACGATCCAGGGCCAGAACGGCTGCAGCCATCCCAGGACGGCGGTCAGGATCAGCCGGACCCCCTGGGGAGAGGGAGGGGCGTCCCGCTCGTCGTTCTCCACGACGGGGAGCGCGTCGGCGGCGCCGGGGTTCCGGCTCAAGGGGCGGTCCTGCCTGAGAGGAGGATCCATTCCATCCCCTCGTGGAGGGCCGCGCGCAGACCTTCCTCGCGGCCCGAGAAGTGGTGATCGGCTCCGGGGACGACGATCAGCTTCTTCGGCTCGGCGGTCCGCGCGAGGAGCGCCGGCGCGGCGGAGCCGGCGTCCTTCCCGCCGTGAATGAACAGCGCCGGGATCCCCGAGGCGCTCCGCAGGGCGTCGGCCACCGGGAAGGTGTGATCCTTGGGGTCGAACCCGAGCAGCTCGGAGAAACGGAACTCCAGGCTTCCCGTCTCGTCCGGCCCGAGCATCACCATGCCGCCGATCCGCCCGTTCCAGCCGCCCGCTCCGGCGATCCAGGGGGCGAGGTCGGCCCCGAAGGAGAAGCCTGCCAGGATGAGCGGCGCCCCGGCCGGCCGCCCCGCCACGTCCGCCAGGGCCTTCGCGTACAACCGAAAGTCGTCGGCCAGCGCCTGCCGATCATCCTGCGCGTTCCAGAAGTACTGCTTGGCGTCGATTCCGCCGACCCAGTAACCGTCGCCGGCCAGGGCGCCGGCGAGGAGGATGTCGAAGCGCCGCCAGCCCCCCTCCCCCGAGACCAATAGGATTATTGGTTTCGAGTCGGCCTTCACCTCCGCCGGAGGATAGACGTGGAGGTCGCAACTCCCCCGGCTGGTCTTCACCGTGACGCCGGACGGGACGGCTGCGACCGAGGAGGCGATGGCGGCCAGAAGGCAGAGTCTCAGGATCGACACGGCCTAAGTTTACAGGAAGGCGCGGTGGGACCGCTCTCAGGAGCCGTCCCGCATTCGTCGGCTGCGCGCCAGGAGCCTGAGGGCGGCAAGGAAGAGCGCCGAGACGCACAGAGCCCCGGCCAGCCAGATCTCGACCCGTTTCACCTCTCCGATCAAAGCCGCGGCGCTGCCGCTCAGCATGTAGCCGAGGCCGCAGAAGACGGCGGCCCAGAGGACGCATCCCGGCAGGTCGAAGGCGGCGAAGCGCCAGAGCGGCAGGCCGCGCATCCCCCAGAAGAGCATCGAGGCGACGCGGGTGCCGTAGACGAAGCGCGCCACCGGGATCTGCCGGGGACCCAGGCGCGCCGCGACCCGCTCGATCGTCGGGCCGGCGCGGCGGTAGATCCGGCTGTTCCGGATCGCGGCGGCGTGGGAGCGTCCGAGACCGTAACAGGCGAGATCGGATGCGAAGCCGCCCAGCGCGCCGAGGCCGGCCGCCGCCGGCAGGTCGAGCAGGCCGAGGTGGGCCGTGACGCCGGCGAGGATCAAGGTCACGTCCCCCTCGATGGCGGCGCCGACGAAGACCGCCGCCAGACCGAAGCGAACGATCAGGGCCTCGATCCCCACCGCCCCCTCCGCGCGGTTACGCCCCCTTCTCCGCCGCCGCGCAGTACGCCTCGACCTGTCCTCTCAGGATCGGCAGCGAGACGGCGCCGTTCTTCAGGACTGTATCGTGGAACGCCTTGATGTCGAAGCGCGGCCCCAGCCTGCGCTTCGCCTCGTCGCGCAGCTTCAGGATCTCGAGCTGGCCGACCTTGTAGGCCAGCGCCTGGCCCGGCATCGTGAGGTAGCGGTCGACCTCGTTGATGATGTTGTTCTCCGCCAGGACGCTGTTCTCCAGCATGTAGTCGATCGCCCGCTGCCGCCCCCAGCCCAGCGCGTGCATTCCGGTGTCGACGACCAGGCGGCAGGCGCGCCAGGCGTCGTACGAGAGCATGCCGATGCGGTCGAGGTCGCCGGAGTAGAGTCCCATCTCGTCCGCCAGCCTCTCGGAGTAGA
>DASTNM010000604.1:0-11273 GCA_035762745.1 Candidatus Polarisedimenticolia bacterium | reverse complement strand
CTGGTCGCAGAAGTCGTTCCCTGGATGAACGGTTACAAGAATGTGCGGGGGTTCGCCGAGCAGGTCCAGGCACGCCTGGATCCCGCCATACCTTTCGGCACGACGGAGTCGAAGAGGGAGGCCTGGGTTTTCTACACCGGTCGATCCTCCGAGGTGCTCGACACGCAGGAGAGCGTCCTCGAGTACCTCCGCCGCCCGCCGCCGCGCGACCTCCTGATCGATGAAGAGACGCTGCGCTCCGTCCGTCCCTCTCTTCCGGGCGGAACGACCGAGCGGCTGCGCGGCCGGGTCGGCGACCAGGAGTTCCACCTATTGTCGCGCGTGGCGGCGCCGTGAGGATCCTGCGGCCGGTCATGGGGGCAGCCCTCGCCGGTCTCGGACTCCTGGTTCTCTGGTCCTTAAATCTCGTGGCCCCCCCCGAGGGGCTCAGCCGCCGGGTCGCCGCGTTCGTGGCGGTCTACCCGGGTCCGTGGCGCGAGTCGGAGGTCGAGCGGATTCCCTGTTCGCCTCTCAGGGAGGCGCGCCTCTACGTGGTCTGCACCCAGGGATGTGAGGATGTCTGGCGAATCGTCGCCGTTCGCGGCCTGATCGTCTGGCCCATCGCCAACCTGGGGCGTCTCCCGCCGGAGGCGCCGGATGAAGGGCGACGACGGTTCAACGAGATGATCGGACGCGAGAGGATGCGGCTCGACCCTGTCCAGGCGCGCGATCTTCTGGGTTGCTACCTGCGACTCGATGGACTCTATCCCGAGCTCGTCGTCCTCGAATCGGACCTGGAGACGATCGAAGGGGCCCGTGGCGACGACGAGGCGACGAATCGGATCATGGCCGGTCTCGAGGAGGCGGTGGGGCTGTCGAACATCGAGGTTCGCGAGGCGGGGCGCGGCTTCGCGGCGAGGCTGCTGTACTGGGACGTGATGGCCGCCGGGCGGCCGGTTCTGGAGATGGAGTTCAGCCTGGACCGGGGCGGGGCGGTGCGGGCCGTGCGGGTGCGGGAGCACCCGGCTCCAGGCGGTACTGCTTCCGGTAGTACTCCAGGTACTCCCCCGACTTGAGAGGCTCCCACCAGTCGCGGTGCTCGACGTACCAGGCGATCGTATCCGCGAGCGCCCGCTCGAACGGGGCTCTCGGGGCCCAGCCAAGGGCGCGCAGCTTGCCGCAGTCGAGCGAATAGCGGCGATCGTGTCCGGGGCGATCCTCGACTCGCCGCACGAGCGAGCCTGGCTTCTTGAGCCGGTCGAGGATCATCTCGGTGATCTCGATATTGCGCCGCTCGTTCCCTCCACCGATGTTGTAGACCTCTCCCGGTGTTCCCCGGGCGAGCGCGACGTCGAGCCCCTCGCAGTGATCCGTGACGTACAGCCAGTCGCGCACGTTCTGCCCGTCGCCGTAGAGCGGCAGAGGCTGATCCTGCAGGGCGTTGGTGATGAACAGAGGGATCACCTTCTCCGGGTACTGACGCGGACCGAAGTTGTTCGAGGCGCGCGTGATCAGGACCGGGAGACGGTATGTGGCGAAGTAGGAATAGGCCAGCCGGTCGGCTCCCGCCTTGCTGGCGGAGTAGGGGTTGGACGGCATCAGAGCGTCGGTCTCCCGGCTGGAGCCTTCGGGCACGCTGCCGTAGACTTCGTCGGTCGAGATCTGCACGAACCGCTGCACGCCGTGTTCGCGGGCTGCCTCGAGAAGTGTGTAGGTGCCGTAAACGTCGGTGCGGATGAACCCTTCCGGGTCGCCGATCGAGCGATCGACGTGCGTCTCGGCGGCGAAGTTGAGCAGGACATCGACGCCCCCCTCCATCGCCTTCTCGACATCGGCCCGGCTGGCGATGTCGCCACGGACGAAACGGTAGCGGGAGTGACCCTCAAACGACGCCAGGTTCGCCGGATTGCCGGCGTAGGTCAGCTTGTCGAGGACGGTGATTCGCCAGTCCGGATGGGCCGCGAAGGCATGATGCACGTAGTTCGAGCCGATGAATCCTGCGCCGCCGGTGACGAGAACGCGGGTCATCGGGTCAGCCGAGCCGCGCGGTCAGGCGATCGATCATCTTCTCGCGGACAAGCTGGTTGGCGCGAAAGAGCGACTCGAAGGTTCCCGCGTCGGTCCACCATCCTTCCAGGGCGTCGTGCTGCAGCTCGCCACGCGCGATGTAGGCGTTGTTGACGTCGGTGATCTCCATCTCGTTCCGGGCCGAGGGCTTGAGCGTGCCGATGATGTCGAAGATCTCGGCGTCGTACATGTAAACGCCGATCACCGCGTAGTCCGACTTGGGTTGCGCGGGCTTCTCCTCGATCGCGACGATCCGCCCGTCGCGAATCTCCGGCACGCCGAAGCGCGCCGGGTCGGTGACCTTCTTCAAGAGAAGGCGGGCGCCGCGGGGCTGCTTCTGAAAGGCCGCCACGGAGGCGCGGATATCCCCCTCGATGATGTTGTCGCCCAGCATGACGACGATTTTGTCGCCACCGGCGAAGTGTCGCGCCAGCGAGAGGGCGTCGGCGATCCCCCCCTCTCCCTGCTGGTAGGTGTAGGCGATATCGTCCAGGCCGAACTCGCTGCCGTTCCCGAGCAGGCGCAGGAACTCGCCGGCATGGTTGCCGCCGGTGACGATCAGGATGTCCCTGATCCCGGCCTGGGCCAGGGTCATCAGGGGGTAGTGGATCATCGGGCGGTCGTAGATCGGCAGGAGGTGCTTGTTGGTGATCTTGGTCAGGGGATGAAGACGCGTCCCGAGGCCGCCGGCGAGAATGACCCCCTTCATCTACTTCTCCTTGAGGGACCAGTTGTAAGGCACGCTCGGGCTGTGTGGGTCGACACGGTACTCGTCGGGCTGGTCGTACCGGTACGGCTCCGTGGGGAGATTGAGCATGATCGCCTCCTCCGTGCCGATGGCCTTGAAGCCGTGCAGGACCAGGCGCGGAATCTGCAGCAGCGTCGGGTTGTGCGTGCCGAGGAAGAATTCGTTCACCTCGCCGCGCGTCGGGGAGCCTTCGCGATCGTCGTACAGGACCACCTTGAACATCCCCTTGACGCCGATGAAGTTGTCGACCTGGACCTTGTGATAGTGCCATCCCTTGATGACTCCGGGGTAGGCGGTGGTGATGTAAGCCTGACCGAACTTGAGGAAGATCTCGTCGTCGCAGCGCAGCGTCTCCATCAACCGCCCGCGCTCGTCCGGGATCACCTTGAGCGTCTTGGTGCGCACGTCCTTGATCATGGCCCCTCGCATCCTCCAGGGTCCCGACTCCGACCCGGGGTGGGCCGGGAGGTCTCCGGCAAGGATAGCAGGTTTCGCGAGCCTTGGGGTCCGCCGGTGCCGGGAACGACCGATCAATGGCCGCTTCCGCCCCGCACCAGGTCCAACAAGCGCCTCAGGGGCGCGCCCAGGCGATAGAGCCCGGGACGCGGCGGGATCGCCAGCGTCCGTTCCGGAACGAGCCGCCGCCGCAGCCGGGCGGCCGATCGCAGGTCGGCGCGCCGCATCTGCTCGAACACAAAACGCCGCGCACGGGTGCTCCCGGAATCGGCCACGAGCGAGGTCGAGAAGTCGACCAGGCGAGGCCGGCCGTCGGTGCCCACCAGCACGTCATGACGGTGCAGATCGCCGTGGGCGACGCCCCGCGCGTGCACCGACTCGACCACCCGGTCGAGCTGGTCGAAGAACGCCGGGGGGATCTCTCCGGACCGGCACGCCGCCAGGGACCGCCCGGGGATGAACTCGAGGGCAATCGCCTGCCGATCGATCCGTCCGAGAAACGCCGGTACGCCGGGCACCCCGCGCAACCGGGCATAGGCGCGCGTCTCGCGATCGAGCTGCCAGGGGCCGAGAAAGAGGCGCACCGGCCAGGGGCGAGAGACGAGGTCCTTGAGGACGATCGCCCGGCCTTCGATCTCCGCGACCTCGACGACGGCCTTGGTGACGTTGCGGCCTTCGTGCAGGCGTCGGCGCGGCAGGCCGGCCAGGTAGTGACGCGTCAGCGTTTCCATTGACCCCGCAGGACCGGACGCCCGCCTCCCGGCCGGGCGCGGGCGGTGTGGTAAGATGACGACCCCACGGCAGCAAACGATAGCACAGGAGCGACACGTGGCGAATATGCTCGCTGTGGCCGAAGAGACCCGCATGCAGGTCACTCTCATCCGCCGTGGGGGATGGGGGAAGGCCGACGTCAAGGAGGTCGATTTCGCCGGCGACCTGGCGATCCTGAAGGACTTCGCCGACAAGTCGTGGCCGGTCCGCTTGCTGGGGCGGCATCAGGTGGTGAGGGAGATCCGGGCCCTGGCGCGCCTGCAGGGGATCGCCGGGATCCCCGCGTGCTACGGACCCGACGGTCGTCACGGCGTGCTGCTCGAGCGGATCCCGGGTGAGCGGATCACCCGCTGGTGTCGGCGCCGGCCGGCGGAGATCTCCCGCATGTTCGAGAAACTGGTCCGCCTGGTCGACGCCGTCCATGCGCGCGGCGTGGCGCACATCGACCTGCGCAAACGCGACAACATCCTGGTCACGGAGGCGGGTGAGCCGTATCTCATCGATTTCAACGCCTCGTGCTGTTTCGACCCCGGCACTCTCGCGGCCCGCCTGATCTTCCCCCTGTTGCGACGCATCGACGCCTCGGCCGTGCTGAAGTGGAAGGCGCGCCTCGCCCCCGGGCTGCTGGACGAAACCGACCGTCGCCGCCACCGCCGCCTGGAGTGGCTGCGGCGACTGTGGATCTTCAACTGACGTGAGCGCCGAGTCGTCGCGCCACGTGGATCTGTCGGTCGTCATTCCCGTCTACAACGAGCAGGACAACCTGGCTCCTCTTCTCGCAGAGGTCGGCGCCGCGCTCGCGCCGCTGTCCCGCTCCTACGAAGTCCTGTTCGTGAACGACGGCAGCAGCGACGGCAGCGGCGTGGTGCTGGAAAGGCTGCGCGCCTCCGATGCTCACGTCCGCGTCGTCACCTTTGCCCGCAACGCAGGCCAGACGGCGGCCATGGACGCGGGGTTCCGGCGGGCCCGGGGTGAGATCGTGATCACGCTCGACGCCGATCTGCAGAACGATCCCGCAGACATTCCTCGCCTGTTGGCCGACCTCCCGGGGTGGGATGCCGTGGTGGGCGTGCGGGCACGGCGCCGCGACAGCCTGGTACGGCGCATCTCCTCGCGCGTCGCCAACTACGTGCGCAACCGACTGAGCGACGAGACCATCAGCGACACGGGCTGCTCGCTCAAGGCCTACCGCCGGACCGCCCTGTCGCGTCTCGTGCTGTTCAACGGCATGCACCGTTTCCTGCCGACGCTGCTCAAGATGGAGGGCTTCCGGGTGCGCGAGACGATGGTCGGGCATCGGCCTCGCCGGCACGGCGAGTCGAAGTACGGAATCGGCAACCGCCTGGTCCCCTCGTTCATGGATCTGATGGCGGTGCGCTGGATGAAGAGACGCAAGCTACGCTACGAGGTGAAGGATGAATCTTGACCGCCTGCTGCACCTCAATGCCTGGGTGTTCTTCGGGCTCCTGGGGCAGGTCTTCTTCACCTTGCGCTTCCTGGTGCAGTGGCTGGTCTCGGAGCGCAGCGGCCGTAGCACCTTGCCGGTCGCCTTCTGGTACCTGAGCCTGCTCGGAGGCGGGATGCTGTTCGTGTACGCCCTATGGTACTGCCATGACCTGGTCTTCACTCTCGGACAATCGGCAGGGTTACTCGTCTACACGCGCAATCTGATGCTGATTCGCCGCCAGCGCGGGCGCGAGGAGGGGAGGGCTACTCAGGGTGTCCCGGGTCCGGGAGCGTAGTAACCGCGTCGCGCCTGGACCTCCAGCCCGCTCCGGCGGACACGCAGCGTGATCGAGCGCCAGCCTCCGTCCCGTGTCCGGTTCGTGGAGGCGTAAGCGAGCGCATACTGCCGCTTCAGGTCCGAGGCCACCTCGGTGTAGATACGCGACAGCTGGCCGGCTCTCTCCGGGTAGTACGAGCGCCCCCCCGTCTCACGCGCCAAGGTCTCGAGAATGTCCGCCAGGCTCCTCGTGTACTGCAGATCCATCTCGTTCTCCAGATGGTGTCCCAGCCCGACCGTGTAGACCGCCACCTCGGCGCGATGGGCCTTCTGCAGCGCCTCCTCGAAAAGATGCAGGCTGCCCGGCTCGTTCTCGGTCAGCGCCTGGTCCCGGCCGTCGGACAACAGCAGGATCGCCCGGCGTCCCTCCGCCGCGGTGAGCAGGTCGGCGGTCCTGTAGAGCGCGTCGTAGAGGGCCGTGCCTCCCTCGGCGCGGATCGCCTCGATGGCCTCCCGGAGCCGTCGGCGATCCGAAGACGGCTCCTTCAGGCCACGCAACTCGTCGTTGAACGGCAGCACGAGCAGCCGGTCATCCCGATCGACGCTCTCGAGGAAATCGATCGCCGCCTTGCGGGCCATCTCGATCTTTCCCCCGAGGTTCATGCTGTTGCTGGCGTCGATCAGCAGGGCGACGGTCA
This sequence comes from Candidatus Polarisedimenticolia bacterium, assembly GCA_035762745.1. GTDB lineage: Bacteria > Acidobacteriota > Polarisedimenticolia > Gp22-AA2 > Gp22-AA2 > DASTNM01. The sequence continues at coordinate 4,831 of DASTNM010000604.1, read as the reverse complement.
GCGGCACGCGGGCCGAAGTGAAGTGGCTGATCGTCTGGGGGACACCGTCCTCCAGGAGGGTGAAGTCGTCCCGCGCCAGATCGAGGACGGGCTCGCCCTTGCGATCGCGAACCGTGGCGTAAACGTTGACCAGCCGCACCTCCTCGCGCTGGCCGATCAACAGGGGGCGCGCCACCAGCGTCGTCTCCGCCCGCCGGCCAGCCGAATCGATCGCCACCGCCTTCAGGACGCGGCGCAGAAATGACGAGCCCGCGTTCCAGGTCAGGGCGTAAGGAGGGTTTTCGAAGGCGCTGAGAAGGGCGTCGTCGGCGTAGATCTCGACTCGCACGATGCGGGCGTCGGGAGAGGTCGCCGCCTCGACCGTGAGCCGGGTCTCGCCGAGAACCAGGCCGGGTGGCGCCGGCTCGACGAACCGGACCGTGACGGGACCACCATCGGCAAGCGGGTCCGTGACCGGGGAGGGGGGCGTGAGGGTCGGGGTCCCGGCGACCGCCGCGATCCCTCTGAAGCAATGATGCCCTGGCGCGACCAGCCGCCCCCCGATCACCAGCACCATGGCGGCCACCAGCCATGGCCCGGCGCGTTGAGTGCTCAGTAAGCGCGGGCGAGGTAGACCCAACGCTCGGAACGCGCGCCGCAATACAGGCACGCCCCCTCCTCCCGGTTCCCCTCGAGGGGGATGCAGCGGATCGTCGCCTTGGTCTCGTCCTTGATCGATTTCTCGCAGCGCGCCGAGCCGCACCAGTGGGCCCGGAAGAAGCCGCCCACCTCCTCGAGGGCCTTCTTGAACGAGTCGTAGTCACCTGCGTCACGAGTGTTCTCGCGCAGGAAGGCCCGCCCCTTCTCGAGCATGTCGCGTTGCGTTTCCTCGAGCAAGTCCCCGACACGGGCCAGCAGTCCGCCGCGCGGCACGGGAGTCTTCCTCCGGTCCGTGCGACGCACAGCCATGAGCTGGTCCTTCTCGAGGTCCCTGGGCCCGATCTCCAGTCGAAGCGGCACGCCCTTGAGCTCCCACTCGTTGAATTTCCATCCCGGCGAGACCTCCTCGCGCAGGTCAGCCTTGACGCGGAACGCTCCCTTGAGCTCCTCGGCCGCCAGGCGCGCCGCCTCGCTGATGCGTGTTCTCTCCTCGTCACTCTTCCAGATTGGCACGATGACGACCTGGAGCGGTGCCAGCCGCGGAGGGAGGCTGAGCCCGTTGTCGTCGCCGTGCGCCATCACGAGGGCGCCGATGAGACGCGTCGAGACGCCCCACGAGGTTTGCCAGACATACTCCCAGCCGGCGTCCTTGGTCTGATACTTCACCTCGAACGCCTTCGAAAAGTTCTGTCCCAGGTTGTGGGAGGTCCCCGCCTGCAGCGCCTTGCGGTCCTGCATCAGCGCCTCGATGCAATAGGTGCGCAGAGCGCCGGCGAACTTCTCACTGTCGCTCTTGAGCCCCGTATAGACCGGGATCGCCATCTGCTCCTCGGCGAATCGCCGGTAGATCTCGAGGATCTTCAACACCTCTTCCTCGGCCTCGGCCTCGGTGGCATGGGCCGTGTGTCCCTCCTGCCAGAGAAACTCGGTGGTGCGCAGAAAGAGGCGCGTGCGCATCTCCCAGCGCACCACGTTGGCCCACTGGTTGAGAAGGACCGGCAGGTCCCGGTACGAGCGGATCCACTTCGCGTACATGGCGTAGATGATCGTCTCGGAAGTGGGACGCACGACCAGAGGCTCCTCCAGTTTCTTGCCTCCGCCGTGGGTGACCACCGCGCACTCGGGCGCGAACCCCTCGACGTGCTGCGCCTCGCGATGCAGGAACGATTCCGGGATGAACAGCGGAAAATAGGCGTTCTGGTGGCCGGTCTCCTTGAAGCGGGCGTCGAGTTCCTTCTGCACCGCCTCCCACACGGCGTAGCCCTGTGGCCGGATCACCATGCAACCCTTGACAGGAGAGTAATCCGCCATCTGTGACTGGAGGACCACGTCGGTGTACCAGCGGGCGTAATCCTCACTCCTCGGTGTGATCACCTTGGCCATGCGCTCTCCTGAGAGACGGGTTCAGTCCGCTCGTCGCGTCGCGCCGGTCATCGGCACGAAGCGGACCGGCAGGAGCGTCTCCCGCTCGATCCCGTGGGAGGTTCGAGTCAGGCGGACCAGGTTCTGGTCGCCCGCGCCGATCGGAATGACCAGGCGCCCCCCCGGCGCCAGTTGCTCGATGAGGGCCGGTGGAACCATACCCGGCGCCGCGGTCACAAGAATACCGTCGAAGGGCCCCTCCTCGGGCCAACCCGCGTGCCCGTCCCCGACCCGCACGATCACGTTGCGGCAACCGAGAGCGTCCAGGCGCCGGCGCGCCGACTCGGCCAGGTCCGGCCGGATCTCGATGGAGAAGACCTCGTCGACGATCGACGCCAGGATTGCGGTCTGGTACCCCGAGCCGGTCCCCACCTCCAACACGCGATCCCCCGACCCGGGGTCGATCGCTTCGGACATGAAGGCGACGATGTAGGGTTGGGAGATCGTCTGTCCCTCGCCGATCGAAAGCGGGCCGTCGTCGTAAGCCCGCTCGCGCTCGAGCTCGGGCACGAACAGGTGCCGCGGCACCGACCGCATCGCCTCCAGGACCCGCCGATCGCGAATCCCACGCCGCTCGATCTGATCCGTGACCATGCGCCGCCGCGCTTCGGCGTCCGGGTCATCGGGGGTCGTGAGCGAGTCGGACATCTCGGGGCCACCGGCCCGGCTCCTTGAGGCGAGGACCGAGGCGTCGAGCAGGGCCATCGCGACGGCCGGGCCGGGGGCGCCGCCGCACCTGCCTGATCCCGGCCATGGGTGACGCCCCGGGCAAATTCTAGCACAGCGTCCGAGTCGCCCGCGGCGAGGCTTGGCGGGCTCGCTTGAAGGTGGCGACGAGAATGTCGGCCTGACGCACCGGCTCCGGGAGGCGGAAGCCGCGGCAGCAGGCGAGGACGTGCCGCACCGCGTCGGCGATGCCGATCCGGTGGCCCGGCGAGACATAGAGCGGACGCACGCCGGGACGGGTGCGCACGACCGCACCGACCTTTCGTCCCCCGAACCGCAACGGTGTCCTGTCGCCGGGACACGGGCCGAGCGGGCCGTGCTCACCCACCAGCCGGCTCTTGGCGCAGCCTATAGTTGGAATCCCGGTCAGCAGGCCCAGATGCGACGCCAGGCCGATGCCGCGCGGGTGGGCGATCCCCTGCCCATCGCAAAGGAGCAGATCGGGTCGAATCCGCAGCCGATCGAAGGCAAGGAGGATCGCCGGTGCCTCGCGGAAGCTCAGCAGCCCGGGGATGTACGGGAAGCGGATTCGGCAGCACACCATCCGCCGCTCACGGAGCTCCAGATCGGGGTAGGAGAAGACGAGAACCGCAGCGTACATCAGACCCCGTCCGGCGTCGTAGGCGATGTCGGCTCCTGCGACGTGGCGGGGTGGCTTCAAGCGCCCGGCGGGCCGGACCAGGCTCCGCAGCCGCCGCTGCAGGGCGATGGCGGCGCGCGGGCTCCTGGGCCAGGGATGCCTCCGGGAGGCTCGCCTTCGATTCTCCAATCCAGTCATCCTCGGCTTCCGCTACAATCTCCCGAGCACGAAGTGTGGCGGGCCGGATGCTTCGGGCCCGCAGGAGGCACGATGCGCGCTCGATACGGCATCCCCATCACGCTGGCACTTCTCCTTCTCCTCGCCACGACGGCTGGTTGTGGCAAGCAGGGCGAGGAGTACTCGCATCAGGTGCTGCACGCCATCGACCAGGGGAAGCTGGTCGGGACCAAGGGAGACATGCAGGCATTGGCGCGGGCCCTCTCGGCCTACTCCGTCGATCGTGGCGGCTATCCGGTCGGTGCGTCGATCCAGGAAGCGACCAATGCCTTGTCGCCGGCCTTCCTGGTCGTGCCGATCAGCGTCGACGCCTGGGGCCATCCGTTCGCCTACACCTCCGATGGCAAGAGCTACACCCTGACCGCGCCCGGGGCGGACGGCCGGGTAGGGAGCGCCGACGACGTCGTGATGGTCGACGGATCGTTCACCCAGGTCCCTGCGGCCGGGCCGTCCTGAAACGCCGGTGCCAGGCCGTATCGATCTGCCGCGTCGTGTCGGGCGCGCCCTCGACAGTCTCGAAACCGCCTACGGAAAGCCGCGGCTCGAACGCGTCTATCCGCCGCTCGACGAGCTGATCCTGACCATTCTCTCCCAGAACACCAACGACCGGAACCGCGATCGCGCCTACGAGGCCCTGCGCCGTCGTTTCCCCACGTGGGAGGAGGCCATGGTGGCCGATCGGGAGGCCCTCGAGGAGACGATCCGGGTCGGAGGTCTCGCCCGCACCAAGAGCGGCGTGATCCAGTCCGTGCTCCACGGCGTCCTCAGGGAGGAAGGGGTCCTGAGCCTCGATCGCCTCAAGTCGGTTCCCGTCCAGGAGGCGCGCCGCTACCTGGCCGGCTTCAAGGGAGTGGGGGAGAAGACGATCTGCTGCGTCCTGCTCTTCGCCTGCGGGCATCCCGCCTTTCCGGTCGACACGCACATTCACCGCGTCACGAAGCGCCTCGGATGGGTGCCGGCCACGGCCACGCCGGCCGCGACACACGCCCGGATGGCCTCCCTCGTGCCTCCAGGGCGCTACCTGACCGCCCATATCAACCTGATCACCCTCGGGCGGCGCGTCTGCCGAGCGCGCGCCCCTTCCTGCCCCGTCTGCCCCGTGCGTCGCGCCTGTCGCTACGCGCTGCGCCGGCGAGGCGGGTTTCGGCGTCCCGTGGCGCAGGGGAGGAGACTCCGCCGACCCGGCGCCTGAGAATCCTGCGGGCGGGCTGGCGCCCATTTGACTCA
>DASTNM010000603.1:0-8639 GCA_035762745.1 Candidatus Polarisedimenticolia bacterium | reverse complement strand
GCCGATCTGCTCCAGACGGCTGGCGACGATCCCCCGCCCCATCGCCATGTACTCGAAGAGCTTGGTCGGCGAGCCGAAGAAGCGCGTGCCGTCGAGGTTCGGGACGTGGGGCGCGACCAGGACGTCCATGGTGGCGAGGTGGGCCGGCCCCTCGGCCTGCGGGACGAGCCCGGTGAAGATCGCGGCGCCCGAGGCGCGGGCCCCCGCCAGGATCGACTCGGCCGCGGCCCGCTCGCTGCCGTCGCCGACGAACAGGAAGCGGGCCTCCGGCCGCTCGCGCAGGACGCGCACCGCCGCCCGCGCCAGGACCGGCGCGCCGTGCCAGGGACCGAAGGTGCCGATGAACCCGACGACCGGTCCTCCCGAGAGAGCGTGGCGGCGGAGCACCTCCGAGCCGTCCAGTGCCGGGTGGAAGCGCTCCGGGTCGACGCCGTTCGGCTGCACCAGGATCCGATCCGCCTCGACACCGCGCGCCCGCAGCCCGTCGCGCAGCACTTCGGAGACCACCACGATCAAGTCGGCATGGCGCAGGTTGATCTCCTCGATGCCGGCGAAGAGCGAGCGCCAGCGCAGCCTGCGATCCCAATGGTCGTTCATCCAGACCTCGGAGCCGTTGTACTCGAGGATGAAAGGCAGCCCCAGACGGCGCGACAGAGCCACTCCCGCCTGGTTGGCGACGTCGAAGCGCTGGTAGACGAGGTCGGCCGGGTGGCGCGCCAGGATCGCCGCCCCCTCCCGCTCCACCCGCAGCGAGTGCGCCAGGCCGTGGATCTCGCGGCAGAGATTGTAGAAGCGGTCCGGAGGCACCAGGTGCATCGCGTGCAACCCCGCGTCGATCAGCGGCAGGCGATCGGTGCAGACGAAGAACAGCTCCGCCCCGGAGGCCCGCAGCCCGGAGGCCACGCCCGCGGTGTGGCCGACCGATCCGCCGGCCGGCTGTCCGGCCCAGAGCTCGGTGCGCAGCGAGCAGATCCGGCGACCGGTCGCCGGGCGCGGCGCGTGGCGCGGCGCGCGCCGCAGACGCCGGACCCGCGCCCGGGTGCGCGCCAGCACGACGGCGCTGGCCGCCAATCCGCGGCTCCAGTACGGCAGGTCGCGGACCAGGAAGCGGAGGGTCGACAGGAGGAGACGCCGGCCGCGCAGGTCGACGAGATAGCGGCGCGGCGCCGTCGGCAGCGCTCCCAACGCCTGCAGCCGCCACAGCCGCTCGTGGCTGTCGAGGTCGTCGCTCAGCATCACCAGCTCGTCGGCCCCGAGTCCCCGCAGCCATCTCAGGAGCGCCATCGGGGCCAGGTGTTGCACCTCCTCGCGGCGAATCGGACGCAGGATGCGCCCCGGGAGGAGCGCCGGGAGATCGGCCTCGACGCGGCCGGGGTCGCGCACCAGGAGCAGGACCGCCGTGCTGTGGCCCGCCCCGCTCACGGCCGCAACCCCAGGAGCCCCGCGATCTCCTCGGGGCCGAGGATGAAGGTGCGGCGCAGCCCCGCACCGCTGCGCCGCAGGAAGAAGGCCAGGGCGATCAGGAGCATCAGGCCGTAGGCGACGCTCGAGGAGCAGGAGGCGCCGACGAGACCGAGGGCCGGGATGAGACGCAGGTTGAGGATACAGTTCACGACCAGGCCGGCCAGAGGCGTCCAGACCACGATCCACGGCAGCCCCTGGCCGGCGAAATGGTTCATCAGGATGCCGTTCATTCCGAGGGCCCAGATCCCGGGCAGCAGCCAGCGCGTCGCCGGGATCGCCTCGTGGAACGGTGCGCCATAGAGGATCGTCACCACCGGCTCGACGAGCACGAAGGCGGCGGCGCACAGGATCGTGAGCAGGAGCGCGGCGTGGCGCGTCACCCTCGCCGTCACCGCCTCGCGCTCCGCGGGCGCCTCGGCGGCGATGCGCGGGAAGAGGATCATCCCGATGGTCACCGGGAGCAGGAGCAGCATGTCGCCGATCTGCACCGCGATCGAGTAGACGCCCGCGGCGGCGACCCCGGCGAAGTAGTTCACCATCAGCATGTCGGATCGGATCACCAGGAACATCAGCAGGCACGCGAGGTAGGAGCGCACGCCGTAGCGGATCATCGCCGCGAAGAGCGGCCGGTCGAAGCCCGCCCGCCACGACACGCGCCGCGCGCACCAGAGCACCGGGACGATGCCGAAGGCGGTGCCGGTGACGGCCATCAGCACCACGGCTCCCTCCGGCCCGCCCGAGAAGGCGATCAGGTAGCCGGCCAGCAGGCCGAAGGTCAGGCTCTTGCTCAGAAGCTCGACGAGGTTGAACGCTTTCACGTCGTTGAGCGCCAGGAGGATGTGCTGCGCGAAGAACCCCATGAACTGGAATGGCAGGGTCGCCGCTGTCACCACCACCAGGGACAGCGGCACGCCGGCGAGAAGGTCGGGGCGAAGAGCGCCGGCGCCGATCGCCATCAAGGCGGCGGCCCCTCCCAGGGCGAGGCCGAGGCGGACGGAGTTGCCGAGCGCCGCCGGAGCGCGGGCCGGATCGCGGGCCACGAAATAGGAGTTCCCGGCGTGCAGCCCCAGCGTGCCGAACTGCAGCGCCAGCCCGGTGATGACCGACAGGTTCGCGAGAAGCCCGCGCCCCTCGGGTCCGAGCCAGCGCGCGGTCACGATACTGCTCAGGAGTCCGAGGCCGATCATCAAGCCCCGCGACAGGAGCGTCAGCGCGACGCGGCTCTTGAAGCTCAGCACCCCGCTCACGCCGCCTCCCTCTCGGCGATCCAGTAGTCGTACCAGCGGCTGAGATTGTAGAGGGTCCAGAGGTGCCAGCTGTGGTCGCGCGCTCCTTTGCGGTGCGCCTCGAACAGGGAGCGCACCAGGTCGTAGTCGAACAGCCCCTCATGGCGCAGGTTCGACCCCAGGACCGAGTCGATGGCCGGCTGGTACAGTTCGCCCCGGAACCACTCGCTGACCGGCGCCCCGAACCCCTGCTTCGGGCGGTGGATGATATCGTCCGGGAGGATCCCCGCCATCGCCTTCTTGAGCAGGTATTTCGTCGTGCCCCCCTGCAGCCGGAGGGCGGTCGGGATGCGGGTCGTGAACTCCACCAGGGCATGATCGAGGTACGGCACGCGCGCCTCGATCGAGGAGGCCATCGTCACCTTGTCGACCCGCATCAGCAGGAGCTCCGCCAGACGGTTCTTGATCTCCAGATACGTCATGATCTGGCCGAAGTCCGCCCCGGGCAGGAGGCGCCGCGCCTGGCGGACGTGCTCCAGCACCACCTCGTGGGACGTCAGCCCATCCATGCGCTCGCGGGCCCGCTCCGACAGCAGGCGTCTCTTGTCGCGCTCGCTCCAGGCGATCGCCCCGCCCCAGAAGAAGGTCTCGTCCCGCGCCGCCTTGCGCATCATCTCGAGCCGGTCGCCGTCGCGGTGCAGCAGGAAGGCGAGGCCGCGCGCCGCCGTGTAGGCGCCGGCCCGGATCGAGCGCGGCAGCCTCAAGAGGCGCTCGAAGTAGCGCCCGTACGCCTCCCAGGCCCGCCGGTAGGTCTCGTAGCCGAAGAACTGCTCGTCGCTTCCCTCCCCGACCTGGATCACGATCGTGCCGGAATCCCGCGCCAGCTTCGAGACGTAGTGCAGCGGCACGCAGACCCAGTCGGCGATCGGCTCGTCCTGGTGGAAGATGAGACGCGGCATGTAGTCGAGCAGGTCCTTCGCCCCGATGACCACCTCATGATGCTCCGTCTTGAACAGGGCGGCGACCCGGCGGGCATACTCGAACTCGTTGTAAGAGGGGTGGTCGCGGAAGCCGACCGAGAAGGTGCGCACGGGGCGATCCATCTGGCGGGCCATCAGCGCCACGTTGGCCGACGAGTCGAGCCCGCCCGAAAGGAAGACGCCGAACGGCACGTCGGACATCATCCGCTTCTCGATCGCCCGGGCGAGCAGGTCGCGGATCCGGTCGGCGCAGAAGGCCGCGTCGTCGTGCCGCGCCCCCGTCTCGGGCGGCACCAGCAGCGGGTCCCAATAGGCATCGCTGCGGATCAGGCCGTCGCGGCTGACGACCACCCGGGTCGCCGGCGGCAGCTTGTGCACTCCCTGGAAGAGCGTGCGCGGCGCCGGGGCGACGATGAAGGTCAGGTAATGGTAGAGCGCCGCCAGGTCAATCCGGCGTGACATCCGTGGATGCGCCAGGATCGCCTTGATCTCCGAGCCGAAGAGGACGGTCCCCGGCAGGACGGCGTAGTAGAGCGGCTTCACCCCCAGCCGGTCGCGCGCCATCAGGAGCTCCTGCCTGCGGCCGTCCCACAAGGCGATGGCGAAGTCCCCCTCGATGCGGCGCACGAAGTCGGGCCCTTCCTCTTCGTAGAGGTGAACGAGAGTCTCGGTGTCGGTGCGCGAGCGATAGCGGTGCCCCTTCGCCTCGAGCTCGGCGCGCAGACCGGCGTGGTTGTAGATCTCGCCGTTGAACGTGATCCAGATGCTGCCGTCCTCGTTCGACATCGGCTGCCGGCCGGCCGGGGAGAGGTCGATGATCGAAAGACGGCGATGCCCGAAGCCGAGGCGCCCGTCGGGGGAGATGTAGAGGCCGGCGTCGTCCGGGCCCCGGTGCGTCAGTGTGTCGCGCATCTGGAGCAGGATTTTTTCGTCGACCGGGCGCTCTCCCGATCCGAACTCAAAGACCCCGCATATGCCGCACACCGGATGGCTCCATCTCGAAGCGAGTTAACGACTTGCGATTGGCCAATATAGTGTCCGCGAAGGTGGTTGTCCAGAAATTGACGGACCTCGCTATTCCGGCTGACCGGCCGGTGTCAGGCGAGCCAGCAGGCGCTCTCTGGCCACGGGATCATCGGCGACCAGGTCGGCGGCGTACTGGCTGTCGGGGTGGTAACCCTTGAGGGCCAGGAGGCTGGCGCGCAAGGAGCGCTCTTCACCTCGCGCCTCCTCCCGCCGGCCGAGATCCAGGAGAATCGAGGCCGTCAGGATCCTGGCGCGCAGGAAATTCGGCTCGAGGCGGAGCGCCTGTGCCGTCGCCGCCAGCGCCTCCTCGCGCTCCCCATTCTGGTCGAGCCAGCCGGCCAGCTCCAGCAGGGGGCGGGGGTCGAGGGGAGCGAGTCGCGCCGCCTCGCGGTAGAACTCCGTGGCGCGCCGGGCGGCGCTCTTGTCGTCGAAGAGCGGCCTCGCGACGTCGGCCTCGAGCCGCCCGAGCAGCAGCGGGAAACGGTCGTCGATCGGCTTGAGTCGGCGCGCCTCGAGCAAGCCGAGGGAGGCGCGCGCGTAGCGCTCCGGGGCGGGGAGCGAGGAGTTGAGGGCGGCCATCGCCAGCGCCTGGCGGTACTCCGGCTGGAGCGGGTTGAGCCGCGCCGCCCGCTCCATCCGCTGCAAGCCCTCGCGCCCGAGACGGAGGGCGGCCCGCGCCTCCCGGTCGGCCAGGTATGGCAGCAGGATCGCCGCCACGAAGAGATAAGCCGCGCCGACGAGGACGACGGCGCGCGCCCCTGGCCGCGGCGGCAGCGGGGACCGAGACCCCTGCGTGGCCTCGTCGTTCTTCGACGCTCCCGGCCCCTCGATCTCGCTCTCCTCACGCCGCCAGGCGACCGCCAGCGCCGTGCCCGCGAGGAGGGCTGGAAGAAGGGTCAGCGCCGGGCGTTCCTGGAGATCGTCGACGAGCCCCTGCACGGTCAGCGCGACGAGTGCGAGGCCGACGCCACGGTGGGCAGCGACGCGCGGCCCCACCGACCGTCGCAGGAGACCGGCGATCGTGACGACCGCCAGCGACATCAGGAACAGGGCCGCCGGCGCTCCGTCCTCGACGGCCACGGTCAAGAGCCCGCTGTGGGCGGTCTGGAAGGTGCGGCCGTAGCGAATCGGTCCCTCCTCGAGAGGAAAGTTGAATCGCGCCGCCTCGTGCCGGAACATGCCGGGGCCGAAGCCGAGGAGAGGCCGCGTCCACAGCATGTGGAGCGAGGCGCTCCAGATCCTCAGCCGGTGATAGCGGTAGGGATCCTCCACGCGCGCGAAGCGCTCGATCAGAAGCGCCCCGCCCAGAGCCGTCGCCAGGAGGATCCCGGCCGCCACGCGCCATTGCGTCGGGCGCGGCCAGGCCCGCCAGCGAAAAGCGGCGAAGAGGGTCAGCGCCGCCACCATCCCGAGCAGGGCCCCGCGCGATTGCAAGGCCAGCGAGCCCAGGAGGTTCAGACCCCCGAGGCCGAGCCAGAGGCCGATCGCGCGGCGACGTCCCACCGCGCGCGCCTCGTCGGCCGCCGCGACGCAGAGGATCAGGCCGAACGTCAGGAAGGCGGCCAGGTGGTTGGGATTGAGAAAGGAGGCGCCGGCCGCCTCGCTTCCCCCGATGAGGAGCCGCACCAGCGCGACGATCGATTGCAGCGAGGTCGAGGCGACCGTCGCGCCACGCAGCGCCAGAAGGCTCGCGCCGTCGCTTCCTGAAAAGAGCGCCGCCATGAAGAGGCCGAGGGCGATCGCCAGATCCCAGAGGTCGAAGGCGGCCGCCAGGGGATAGGCGGCGCGCCGCGCTGCGGCGAGCGCCAGCGCGAGAATGAGCCCCGCCAGCACGCAGACGGCCCGACCCTCTCCAGGTCGGTGCGCCGGGATTCTCCCCGCCATCCTGTCGCCGACGACGGCGACGATGTAGAGGAGAGCCAGGATGTGGAGGTAGAGGAGAGCCAGAGGGTCCCGGCCTCCCTCACGAAAGGGGGCCAGGAGCAGGAGTGCCGCCGCGAGAGGGGTGACGAGGCGGGTCATCGGGCCGGCTCCGGCGGCTTCTCGACCAAGGGACGGTAGAGATCCTTGAGCGGGTTGAGGCGGTGCGCCAGGTATTCCTCGCGGTAGGCGGCCGCCGGCTCCCCCGCCGCCTGGTGGTAGAGTGCCCGATCGTGATGCAGGATCGCCGCCTCGGGATCGAGGGCCAGGGCGCGGCGGGCGGCGCGCTCCCCCTCAGCCCTGAGCCCGGGATCCGGCAGGCCGTGCGTCAGGATCAACTCAGAGAGGAAGGCCTGCGCCAGTGGATCGTCCGGCCGCGCCCGCGCCCCGAGGCGCGCCAGGGCCGCGGCCCTCTCGATCTCCCCCGTCGTCGCCGCCTCGCGGGCCGCGTCGTACAGCGAACGCGCGCGGGCCGCGATGATCCCGGACCAGAGCAGACCAGTCCCGAGCAGCAGGACCAGCGCCGGGCGCAGGAGCGGCCAACGCCGTGGTGCGGTCCCATGAGACATGGCCTCTCCCTCCCGGCCTGCCAGACCGAGGCCGAGCAGGATCGCCGCGGGGATCGCCACCCCGGGGAGATAGGCGGTGAAGTCGACCAGGTTGTGCGCCAGGAACGAGGCGCCGCCGGCCAGGATCGCGAGGCGTTCACCCGGATCGGCCGCGGCCCGGCGGACGGCGCGGGCGACCAGGAGCAGCAGGGCGCCGAGAGGCAGGAGAACCCAGGCGCCCCAGCAGGCGGCCGCCTCGAGGTACAAATTGTGGGCGTGCTGCGTCTCGTTCATCCCCTCCTGCCTGTAGCGCGGGTAGTAGGTGCCGAACGATCCGGGGCCCACGCCGAAGAGCGGATGATCGGCGCCGAGGCGCAGCGCGACGCCCCAGTTGCCGGCCCGCAGCGCCAGCGGGTGGCCCCCCGCCGCCCCCTCGATCTCGGAGCGTCGCTGGTGCAGGAAGAGAGCCGCCGTAGCCAGAAGCACCGCCGCTCCGAGAGCAATGGCCCTCCCCTTCCGCCGGGGGGCCAGAAGCGGCAGGGCGATCAGGAGCCCCAGCGCGAGCGCGGCGAGCGCCCCGAGGGAACGGGTCAGGAGCAGGGCGTACGCCTCGACCAGCGCCGCGCCCGCGGCGGCGGTCCGCACGATGGCGCGCCCCGGGCGCAGCGCCCAGGCCAGCGCCAGCGGCAGCGACAGGGCCAGGAAGCCGCCGAGCGCCGCCGGCAGGATGAACGGCCCGCTGGGGCGGCCATCGAGCAGTCGCGCCAGCGCGGCGTCGGTCCCGGGGCTCCCTGACGATCGCAGGGCGGCCGCGGCGGCCGGATAGAGAAGGTGGTGCTGCACGACGGCGCGGCAGGCGGCGGCGCTGCCGAGCGTCAGGAGGAGCGCCGCCAGGATTGTGGAGGCGTGCGGTCGACGAGCCTGGCCGCGCGCCGCGAGCCCGGCGAAGAGCAGGGCCAGTGCGTCGGCGGCCTCGTCGATCGCCCGCGCACGGCAGGCGGCGAAGAGGATCGAGAGCAGGGCGAGCGGCAGGAGGCAGGTGAGCCAGACCGGCAGGAGACTCTCTCCCCGCTCGCTCCGGCAGGCCACGAGACCGATCGCCAGCGCGGCCAGCCCCTGGCAGGCGCAGCGCGACCACGGCGCGATCTCCGGCGGGCGAGCCACCGCGAGGACGATCAGCAGACCGAGCGGGAGGAGCGCCGCGAGCGTGGCCAGCCGCGGCTCATCGCGCCGCTTCGAGTCAGGCACGGTGAGCGGTCTCCGGCGGGGGCGCTGGCAAAAAACAGAGGGCGGCGCCCGGTGGCACCGCCCCGTTCGACGTGCACCCTATCCCGGTTAGGTCTGCGTCCCCTGCGGCCACTGGAAGAACTGGCCGTTCGTGAACAGGATGTCGCAGTTGAAGTTGCCGGTCTGGCCGCCCGTGGTGGCACTCGCCAGGCCGTCCTTCGTCAGGCTGGTGATCGTGTAGGTGGTCG
>DASTNM010000602.1:0-2168 GCA_035762745.1 Candidatus Polarisedimenticolia bacterium | reverse complement strand
TCCAGACAACACCGGCCACGCCGCGCCCGACTCCGGTCATCCAGACACCGCAGGCCGCGCAGCGACCAGCACCAGTCATCCAGGCACCACGGGCCGCGATGGAGCCTGCCTTCGACTACAGTCAGGAGGATCTCGGCCTGGAGCGGACCCCCGGCCCGACGGGCAACCTGCCCGCAGCGCCGCCCCCGTCGAGCCGGCCGGTGGCGCCGCGCGCGGGCCTGGCCCCCGAGGGCGAGGACGCCCTGCAGACCAACACTCTCGCCGAGCTCTACCTTCGTCAGGGCCTCGTCGACAGGGCCGTCGAGGTCTATCGTGCCATGCTGCGCGTCGATCCGGAGAACGACCGGGCGCGCCTCAGGCTTCAGGATCTGACCTTGTCCGCTCCGCGATCCTTGGAGGGGCCGGCCAACGGGCCCATGAGGAGGCCCGGCGTGCCTGAGCCCGCCGCACCGGCAGCGCGCGCCGTGGAGGCGACTCCGGCGCGCGCCGCGCGGCCGGCCACCGTCAGCCCGGATCCTCAGCCGGCGGAGAGCCCGGAGAGAGTGGTTCGCCTCGAGCGCTGGCTGCGGTCGATTCGCTCCGGATCGGCGGACCCGGGGGAGATCCGTCGGTGAAAGCCGTTCTGCAGGAGGTGCTCGACCGGATCCCGGGGTCACTTGGCGCCGCCGTGGTCGGTCTCGACGGCATCGCGGTGGAGAAGGTCACGGCCCGGCCGGAGTTCAACATCGACCTGGCGTCGGCCGAGGGGATCGGCGTGGTCAAGCGGGCCGGCGCCTCGCTGCGCGAGCGGCCCCCCGGTGATCTCGAGGAGATCTCGATCGCCACGCACTCCGGCTTGACCATCCTGCGATCACTGGGATCGGATTACTATCTCTGTGTGGTGGTCGGCCCGGAAAGTCTCGCGGGCCGTGCCCGGTACGAGGCCTGGAGGGCGGGCCTGCAGCTGCAGGAGGCGATCGGGTGAGCCAGACCGGCGGGGGACGCCTGGACGACGACATCAAGAGGCTGATGGAGTATATCGAGAACAGCAGCTTCGTCGAATTCGAGCTGGAGCGCGACGGGTTCAAGATCAAGCTGGTGAAAAAGGGGGGACAACCCGGCGCGGCCGGCGCGGGCGTGCCCGTGGCCTATGCTCCGCCGCCACCGGCGCTCACCGCCGCCCCGCTCCCCTCAGCCCCGCAGCCCGCCGCCGGGGGGGCGCGGCCGGGTGTCGCCACCGAGGCGGCCGACACGCACCTCGTCAAGTCCCCGATCGTCGGCACGTTCTACCGGGCCACCGGCCCCGGCGCCAAGCCGTTCGTCGAGACCGGTGACCAGGTGCGCAAGGGTCAGACCCTGTGCATCGTCGAGGCGATGAAGCTGATGAACGAGATCGAGTCCGACTGTGAGGGCACGGTCCTGGACATCCTGGTGGCCAACGGCCAGCCGGTCGAATACGGGGAGCCCCTCTTCAAGCTGCGCAAGCCCGTCGCGGGCTGAGCGGAGACGACCCCTGCCATGTTCAAGAAGATCCTGATCGCCAACCGCGGCGAAATCGCCCTGCGTATCATCTGGGCCTGCCGGGAGCTCGGGATCCAGACCGTGGCGGTCTACTCCACAGCCGACGCCGACTCCCTGCACGTCAAGTTCGCGGACGAGGATGTCTGCATCGGTCCGCCGCGCAGCGCCGATTCGTACCTCAAGGTCGGGGCGGTCATCGCCGCCGCCGAGATCACAGACGCCGACGCCATCCACCCGGGATACGGCTTTCTCGCCGAGTCCGCCCACTTCGCCGAGGTGTGCGAGGCCTGCAGGATCAAGTTCATCGGGCCGAGTCCCAACGTCATCCGCCTGATGGGCGACAAGGCGCGGGCCCGCGAGACGATGCTGGCGGCCGGGATCCCGATCCTGCCCGGCAGCCGGGGCGCGGTCGCCGACGAGCAGGAGGCGCAGCGCCTGGCCGCCAAGGTCGGTTACCCGGTGATCATCAAGGCCTCGGCGGGGGGCGGCGGGCGGGGGATGCGCGTCGTCTCCTCCCCGCCCGAGATGACCGCGGCGATCAGCGCCGCGCGCACCGAGGCCAAGGCGGCGTTCGGGGTTCCCGACGTCTACGTCGAGAAGTTCCTCAAGAGCCCGCGGCACATCGAGTTCCAGATCCTGGGGGACTCCTACGGCAACGTCGTCAGCCT
>DASTNM010000601.1:0-2745 GCA_035762745.1 Candidatus Polarisedimenticolia bacterium | reverse complement strand
CGTCGTACCTCGCCATGTCGCGCGGCCGCCATGCGTTGTCGTAGTAGACCACCAGCAGCTCGTCCTCATCGAGCCACTGGGCGGTGTGATTCCGTTCCTTGCCGCCGACCGGCGCGGGCGCATCCAGATGGAACATATCTTTACCGTTCGCGACGTCGACGAAGACCAGCTCGCCCCACCCCACCTCCGCCCCGATCTTCCCCGACGACGAGATCGGGAACGCCCTCCACACGCCGTTCTTCCTGCGATCCCAGACAACCTTGCCCGTGGCGGCGTCCAGCATCTCGACGTGGCGTTTCGAAACGACCAGCACCCGATCCCCGGAAACCACCTGGGCCCAGCAGGAGCCCATGAAGACACAACGGGAGGGCATCGAGTCTTCCGCCGCGAACTTCCAGATCAACCGCGGCGCCACCGTCTCCGGTAGCTCCGCACCGCTGCCCGGCGTGCCGGGAGCAGGCACCGCGAATCCCTTGAAGTTGTTCCCCTTCCACACCATCAGCCGGTCGCGGGCCGGAGACACGAGAACGGGGTGGCGCCCCATGGACGGCAGGCTGAACGCCCAGCGCCTCTGCCCCGAGTGCGGGTCGATCATCCCGGAGTCTTCTCCGAGCACCTCCAGCAGACCTCCTCTTCTCCCCGCGTACCGGGCTTGCAGCTGGCTCGACCAGAGCTTGCGGCCCGTGGCCACCTCGAAGGCGGCGAACTCGTCCCCCTGCCGCCCGGAGCGGACGACGAGGACGCCGTCCTTCGGGAAGAGGAACGTCTGGACGGGCGGCGCGAACGACTCGGCGTTCCAGAGCACGTTGCCTGACATCAAGTTGATTGCGTAGGACCTCTTCGGGGGGACGGCTTCCGCCGCGTCCGCCTCCTGCAGGCCGCCATCGGCGCTGGTGATCAGGAGGAGATTCGTCCCGGACACCTGCACCGCGTTTCCGCGCTTTTCCGCTCCGGGGAGAAGAACCGGCTTTCCGAACCGCTTTCCGCCGTCGAGAAGGTCGAAGACGTGGACTCCGCCGTCGGCATACACGACGAGAAGCCCCGTGTCGGTCTTGAGGGTCCAAGGGATGGCCTCGTGAGCCTCCAGGGACGCGATGGACTCGAGTGCCGGCGCGGATTGGCCGGCGGCGACGGGCGCGGGACCGGAGAGCACCGCGCACAACAAGGCGATCCCGGCACGCGTCGACATATGGCACCTCGTTCGCGAGTCGGTCAATGTTACCAGATGGCCGAAGGGAGAAACCCGGACGCGCCCGGCGGAGTGCCGGGTCAAGCCGTACCTCATGCCGCCGCCAAATGGTGCGCTGCGTTACATGCCGACAGGAAGAAGGCCGCCCGCGGTGCCCTCCGGCGCGGCGCCCCGCCGATTGACGGCGCCGCCGGTCAGCCCGTAGCATGGGCGCCGGAGCGCGACCGCCATGACGACGCAACCGCACGATCCGCTGCCGGAAGCCGATGCACGGCGCCTCGTGGAGGCGGCGCTGCAGATCCTGCGCGACACCGGCGTGAAGTTCGACCCCGATCGCCGGGTCATGGACCTGTTCTCCGCCGCCGGCTGCGAGGTCTCCGCCGACGGGATGGTCAGGTTCGATTCCCGGCTGGTGCTTGACTCCATCGAAACGGTGGCGAAGCGCGTCAGGATCTGGGACCGGGCCGGCAACGGGTTCCTCGATGTCGGCGGCGGCCGCACCTATTTCTTCGCCGGGATGACCGCCATCCAGGTCCTGGACCCCACGACCGGCGAGCGCCGGCGCAGCACGCGCGACGACCTCGCCGCCATCACGCGGGTCGCCGATGCGTTGCCGGACATCGACGGGGTGTGCGTGACCTGCAAGATCGTCGAGCACTCCAACATCCAGGGCGACATGGAAGAGTTCGCGGTGCTGGCGGCGAACACCACAAAGCCGCTGGAGTTTCTCAGCGAGAGCGACGAGGCGTTCGCGGCGGCCATCGAGATGGCCGCGGCGATCCGCGGCGGGGCCGACCGGCTGGCGGAGAAGCCGTACTTCATCCACCAGGTCACGCCGCTGCCGCTCTATTTCGCCAAAGAGCACATCGACCAGATCGTCCGGGGCGTGGAGAGCGGCATCCCCCTGCTCGTCGGCACCGTCACCATGGGGGGCGCCACCGCCCCGATTTCGATGGCCGGCAACCTGGCGGTCGGCCTCGCCACCGATTTCGCCGCCATGGTGTTGTCGCAACTGGTGCGGCGGGGATCCTATTGCGTGGGGTGCTCGGACATCGGCTACATCGACCCCGCCACGGGAGGGATCGGCGGCCTGGCCCAGCGCTACCTGTCCGACATGGTCATGTGCCAGATCCGCCGGCTGCTCGGCCTGCCGACGACGTGCGGCGCCGGCGCGGCGCGCCACCGCGCCTTCAACCAGGTGAGCGTGGCGCAGGCGTCGCTGTCGATGATGCAGGCGTTCTACAAGCAGCCCGCCACCTGCGACTACCTTGGCCTCCTGGACAACAGCCTGTCCTACTCGCCGCACCTGCTGCTGTTCGACCACGATCTGATCGGGCTGCTGCGCCACCTGTGGAACGGCGTCCGGGTCGATGACGAGACGCTGGCGCTCGACGTCATCCGGGCGGTCGGCCCCCGTGGGAATTTCCTGGTGCAGCGTCATACCGCGAAGCACTGCCGGAGCGAGTTGTGGACGTCCCGGTATCTCATGCCGCAGCGCGGGGCATCCCGCGCGGATGTCCCCGAACCGGACCTCATCGACCGGATCGACCAGGACC